>JAZQPN010000374.1:0-1877 GCA_045628585.1 Bacteroidales bacterium
CCATCGGTGTTTCCGAACGAAGGAAACGCAGTCGGTATTCTTTCAATACACCGCTTCTCGATTCTGTACCGTATGTCAATGCAAGGATTGAATTCAGCTGCTCCTGATCTGAAAGATCAAAGAAATTGCCGTCGATCTCGATTGCTTTTCCATCGCGGTCAATCAGAATGCTGAAATATGGAAGTTAAACGTCACGCCGCGGTTTGTTCGGCGGTCCCGGTTTTGCGGGATTGAAAGCGAGGTTTTCCATCATCTGAATACTGTCGCGTTCCAGATTTCTGCCTGTGGAATAGTAGAGCAGACCGAAAATCACGCCAAGCATGATGGTGACGATGGTCATGTTGATCAGGATAAATTTCAGCCGCAGTTTTTTAAGCATTTTCATCCACCTCCAGATGATAGCCCTGTCTGCGAATCGCCTCGATGCGGATGTTGGAGCCAATGCTCTGCAGCTTTTTGCGCAGGAATCCTACATACACCTCTACATGATTTTCCGTTGCGTTGGACTCAAAGCCCCATATCCGGACGAGCAGGACTTCCTTGGAAAGATTATGTTCTCTGGACTGCAGCAGGAAGCGCATCATATCAAACTCCCGGTCACTGAGACGGATGCTCTTTTCACCGCAGGAGAGAATGCAGGTGGACAAATCCAGCGTCGTATTGCCGAAGGTCATTTCATCCACCTGCCCACCCTGACGGCGAAGCAACGCATTGATGCAGGCCAGCAGCTCCCGCGTATCGAACGGTTTTGTCAGATAGTAATCCGCTCCGGCATTCAGCCCGTTAATGCGGTCTTCCAGCCCGGATTTTGCCGTCAGCATCAGGATCGGCGTAGAGCAGCGCTTGGCGCGTACTTCCCGCGCAACCTGATAGCCGTTCATCTCCGGCATCATGACATCTAATATCAGCAGATCGTATACTCCCAGCTCGGCGTATTGCTCGCCGGTTTTTCCGTCGTAAACGCACTCTACCTCAAAGCCTTTTCGTTCCAGAAGCATTTTAACGGAATCCGCCAGCAGCTTTTCATCTTCAATAATCAGTATCTTCATAAAATCCTCCGGTTCGTGGATTTCCTTTTATATATTATACTACTCCTGAAAACTGAATTGACGCTGAAAATTGTAAATTCACACTTCTTTCACTTGTTTTTTCAGCGTCGATTCAGCCACAGACGGTAAAATGAAAGCAAACAACGAACAATCTGTTCTGATGAAGGGAGGTTTCAGAAGTTGTCTGCCATACAGACTGTGAATTATAAATTTGAGCGGATCGAAAAGAAATTCTGGATGACAGCCGAACAATACCAGAATCTTCTTCCAATTTTGGACGCTCACCTGCAGCATGACAGGTTCGGTGAATCGACCATCTGCAATATCTATTACGACACACCGGACTATATGCTGATCCGTCGTTCCATCGAACGACCATTATTTAAGGAAAAGCTGCGGCTTCGCAGCTACGGGATTCCCGGAAATGATGATATGGTCTTTGTAGAGATCAAACGAAAGCTGAACGGCATCGGCTATAAGCGCCGTATCTCGGTTCCCTTTGGTGAAGCGAAAAAGCTCCTGCGCGGAGAACCGATCCAATGCGATAATCCGCAGATAGAAGCGGAACTGATGGCATTTATTGAGCGATACCATCCGCAGCCGATGGTATATCTGACGTATCAGCGCTATGCCATGACGGCAAAAGACGATCCGGAATTTCGGGTAACCATCGATCGGAATTTGCAATACCGGATGAGTGAGGTGGAATATCCAAGCGAAGACGGTATGAGTCCGATCATGGAGGATGAATCTCTCGTTCTCATGGAGATCAAAGCGCTCGGCGCGATCCCGCAGTGGCTCACGGATGAAATGAGCCGTTTGAAAATC
>JAZQPN010000375.1:0-13709 GCA_045628585.1 Bacteroidales bacterium
CCGATGGTGAGCACTTCGCTCATCAAATCGGAAGCGAAGACGATGTCGTTTTCTTCGTCCAAACGGTCTGCACCGCAAAGCACCTTGGCTTCCAAGAGTTCTGAAATTTGCTTGATAGTCATTTGGTTTACAAATGTTTAAAATAAAATATTAATCGTTGTAATTGATTTCCTTCAGGTTTTCCTGAATCATTTCCTTCAGGTATTGCATGATGTGGACATCGTTCATCGGCATTCCGTCCAAGGCTTCCTTGATTTCATCAGTGTCGAAAACAAATTCGCCGTCATCAGTGATGTGGGTGTAGATGAAATGGATGTCTTCGTGTGCCGAAAAGAGCATCACGAGCGAACCGGCAATGTCGCCCATCGGCGGGCGGTCCAAATGGTCGTGCTGGAACCAGAAATTGAGTGTGGTGCCCACGCCGACGGTGCTTTCGATTTTCATGCCGCCGCCTGCGTTTTCTGTGTTCATTTTAATAAGGGGAAGCCCGAGGCCGACTTTGCGCGTCTTGCGCGTGGTAGTCCAGGGGTCGGTGACCTTGGCGAGAAACTCGGGACTCATGCCTTTGCCGTTGTCCTTGATGGTGAAGGCGTAGACATTGTCTTTGAGACTGTCACGGATGGTGAGTTCTACGAGGGTCGAGTTGGCCGCCGTGGAGTTTTCCATCAGGTCATATACGTGGAGTGATAGTTCTTTCATGATTTATTTAGGACTTATGGATTGATTGACTTTTAGACTGTTTGACAATTAGACTTTTAGGATTCAGCTTCCTGAAGCCCTTCTTCATGGGTGTAATGGTGTCGGAAAAAAATCCTGTCATTCCGTGAATTTGATATTTTGTGTCCAATATATAACTTGTTATTGTTCATTGATTTAAGTTTCATTTAATTTGCGCAGGAGCCTCCTGCTTAATTTCTATAGGTTGGGCAAACATTCCAGATAATCACGCAAGTCTTTAATGATTTTATCGAACTCGTCTGATTTGGAAATTCTCGACATGTTGCTGATTTTGCGCTGTATATCCGAAAGTGAACTGGAATCGGTATGGGCTTTTAGAAACAGCCGCCAATTGTTTGCAGGAATTCCTAATATGTCTGTTTGCAATGTTTCTTCCACAAAGTCTGTCATAATTCCAGTCCTTGCCAGACGGCCAAAGTTGTTTCCGCCATCATTGACTGGTTTGTAGTTGGTTTTGTCTCTCGCATTGAGCATGTATGGTTTGCAGTCGGTAGGAACTTCAAGTTCTCTTTCTTTCAATGTAAAAGGCTTGTCGGTTTGCCTTTCATATAACCAATATCTTTTTGTTGCCTCTGCCGCAGCCTTTGCAGAAAACACCCACGGTAATAAAAGGACAGGATTTCCGCAAACGGCATCACTTAAATACCAAGGAATGATACATAACAAATCGCCTTGGTCGCAGGCTTCGGAAGCAGTCCTGTATCTGAAAGATGGCTCTCCTTCTTTTGAAAGGATAAACCAGCTTTTAAGTTCGATTCCAAGCACAATGTTGTTTGGCTGATTGACTTTCACGAGCCTGACATCGGGAAATGATTCGCTTGAACGTATGAAATGATATTCATTCCATTCTCCATCATCCCAAAGAGACCGATGTGAATTCAGGAATTGGACAACTTTGTTTTCAATCATTGAGCCAAGAAGTGTATTCAGACTGAATAAATCCGTAGCCATAATGCCGGAATAATGGTTTTCGACATGACATTCCGAAGGCAATGACGGAAAGACTTTGTTTCTTAGTCTTTCAATAAGGTCATGTCTGGAGTCCTCATTGGTTGTCAAATAATCGGATTCCATGAAAATTGGCAAGGATGAAGAATCAATGCTTGTAAAAGCCTTGCCATGTTTAGCTTCGTCCAACGAAACTGTTATTATAGTGTTGTTTGATTTCATACGGCTGCAAGTTCAAGGATGGATAAACGGTTACAAGCATTTTTGAATGTCGTTTCGGATATTTCAGCCGAATAACAGGATCTGTTCAGGTTTCTACAGCATAATGCGGTTGTCGCCAATCCAGCGAAAGGATCCCAGACGACATCGTTTTCATCCGATGATGTTCTGATGATATAGTCGATGATTGAAATCGGTTTCTGGTTGTAATGCAAGGATTTGTGACTAGCGAAATCTTTCAACCTTTCATTGCCATGAAGGGCTGGCTGATTCCAGACATTCGTGTATCCGTGTATGTGATTCCATTTTGAGCGCATTGATTCCCAAAGCGCTTCTGTCATAGGCTGATTTTGAATCGTGAAATAAGGTTTGCCCGAAGCATTACCATATTCGTTGGCGTAATCGGTAATCATTTTCATTGCAGTAGCAGGAGGAAAATACCACAAATCGTCATTCGTGAAATATTTTCGTGTGGCGGCATTAGCAACTCCGCAGGCTTCGTTTGTCTTGCTAAAAGGCAACCCCGTGCGTTTCCATTCGTTTCTTAGCCAATCTTTTACACAAAGCATCTCTCCTTCGCTGTTTTCAATATAAACTCGTTTGGAATATCTGACACAGATTTCTGTTACTACCGGGGCTTGCCGGATGGTTTTTGAGTTTACGTTTCCGGCAATATGTCCAATGCCTTTGTCCCATACGAAAGTCTGTTCGTAATCCCAGCCGTTTGTTTCGATATAAGGGTGCATTCTTGCCCAGCCTAATTCGGTACCCCAAAACCAAAGCGTAGTGTCAGGTCGGGCGTATTTTGACCATGCTGCAATATGTGGTGCGTATACTTCGGGCAAAAGTTTCGTGTCTTTTGGGTCTCCGGGAAAACCGTTGATGCCATACGGACCGTCGACAAAAATAATAGTTGGCGATGGCCAATGGTCATAACAATCCAATGCGTTCTTATTTTCAAGAAGGATTTTATTAACGCCGGAAAATTGTACGAATGTATTCATATATGATAAGGTGCTTATGTGTTATCCAAACAGCAATTGCAGTTTTTCCTTCGGCTCAGTGTCGATATGTCTTCCGTCTTCGCCGTGAAGGGTCTTGCGGAACTCGTCGAAAGTCTTGTCGTACATGTAAAGCACGCAATGCACTTCGCCGATGATGTGCAGGAAATGGGCATCGCTGCTTTTGGTGAAATTGAAACGTTTCAGATAGGCGAATTTCTTCAGGAAATCCTCTTTCTTGACGTGCTTCGATATTTCCAGCGCATCGGCCTTGAGGTCAGGAGGAATGAAACCCAACTGGCTCATCAGGCTGCTGGCAGGCTTGTTGACATGGGCCGGAACGAAAAGACCGCCGATTTCGTGAACCTTGTCGTAGAGCGTGTCCAAATCAGCATCCAAGGCCGACCAAAGCAGCCATTCCTCTTCGCCAACGACTTCCTCGTTTTCATCTACAATAAGCTGATAACCAAATTTATCCTCATCAAGCGGAATGTGTGGCAGATACTCGTCGAGGAATTCCTGGAACTTATCGAGCTGTTCATCAGTCTCGAAGTAGGCGAGGGCGTGGGCTTCTTCCTGCGTGGTGATTTCAACGCCGCCGATGACCAGAATGCCGTTGTCGCGCCCGATTTTTTGTGCCACCTTGACCTGACGTGTCGTGTTGTGGTCGCAAATGGCGATGACATCGAGGTGCAGCTTCTTGGCTTGCTCGATGATGGCACTCGGACTCATGTACAAGTCGCCGCACGGCGAAAGTACAGTGTGCAGGTGCAAATCGGCCCTATATGCTTTGAGTTCCATTTTCGCTTTTTTTGACTTATGGACTTATGGACTTATGGACTTTTTTGACTTGTGGACTTTTTTGATTGTCAAAATGTCTAATTGTCCAATCGTCTAATGTAACAGGTTATACACTAATCCGGCGATTTCGTAGGTCGGAAGCGAGGTTTGCAGCACTGGCAGACCGTCGTCGTTGCTTTGCTCGATGGTCTCGGCATTCGGAACGAGGTCTTTCACCAGAATGATGCAGGCCAATTCTTTCAGTGAAGCGACGGCCATCACGTTTTTGTGAGTCTGCAATGTAATCCAAATGTTGCCTTCCATGGCGTTGCCCATGACATCGCTCAAAAGGTCGGAGATATAGCAACCGTCGATTTCGCGGTCAAGCCCGTTGGCTCCTGACAGGACTTTAAGTCCCAGTTTGTCTACTAATTCTTGTACTTTCATTTCGTAAAAATATGATTTGTGAAAACTGACGGCAAATTTATTGATTTTTTTTAGAAATGAAAAGAAATCCATATTTTTCTTTTTTCCGAAGGCATTATGTAACAGAACGCACGTCAACGGACACGAAAACCACATTCAAGGCCAAGTGTTTTCCACATCGTCCCCTACCCTATCATGGCGTGAAAATGCAGATTTTCAGTCTGGCTGGCTTTGCTGGCCATATTTATCCTTCACCGTAAAGAAAATGCCAGCCTGGAAATTCAAACCGCTGGTATTGAGCGGACTGAAGCAACCAATAATGTTGTTTGTAGCGACATAAACGTGGAAAAACTTCAGGTTGCATGTGACACCTAAACCGAGATTGTCGAAACTTCTCCTCATCATGGTGTAGGTCGCGCACAGATCGAAATGCTTGTTCAGGTTGGCATTGTAGGCCAAAGTCAAGGCCGGACGGAAACCAAGGCCACTGCAATAGCCTTGCATCTGTGCAACGAAACGATGCTTCTCATTCAAGGTGTAAGTGCCGCGAAGCAGGAAATTGGTATGCAGCATGGTCGTGTATGAATCCATATATTCTGAAGCAAAGTCGAAATAATGGTCCAAATTTTCCACGAACCATTCGCGATAGGCTTCATCCGACACAAGTTTCTGAATATCATTCACATCAAGCCCTTGAAAAATAAAATCACCGTCATCATAGAAATCGCCCTGATCGGCAATTTGGCCATTCAGCATCACGCCCGTCTTGTTCCAGCTGATGAATCCCAAATCGTTGACGGCAGCCGTCACGCTGAATTTTTCATTGATGCGGTAACTGGCAGCCAAATCAACGCCAAACCCTGGACTGCAAAACAAATCGCCGACATCGAAACGACTGTTATTGAACGCCATTTCACCATCGGCGACATGAAAAGGCATAGGCGATGCCACGCGCACAGCCATATCCTCGCAAAGGCGCAAGGCGTATGTCTCAGGGTCGGTATAAAGCTTCACATTGCAAGCCTCAGTCCTGGCTTCGGCAGCGCCAAACAGCAATTTAACCCTACCGCCAACAGAAAGATTTTTGACCGGACAAATCTGATAGCCCAAAGCGAACTCCTGAAATGCCATCAGGTTCATATCCATTTTCATATCTACGGGATTGTTTTCGCCGACAAAAGCCGCATTTCCCGATGCTGCCAGCTGGAACAGATCATCGCTATAGTTGCAAGCCGACTGAAAACGAAGACGGTGACTGTAAGTCACATAACCATAATGCGACTTGCGGCCAATGCCGAGCACCTCCATGTCGAAAGCGGAATTCATGCTATTCACCGGATTAAGGCTGTTGGCGAACTGCTTCAAATCGATGACTGAAGGACGGCCCGAAGCATCATAGCCGAACAAGTTTTTCATGCGAAAATCCAAATTGCGGAAATCGCCGCAAATGTTGCCGATGGCAACCGAGACATGGCTGTCGTAAGGCATCACCGCCGAAGGATTGTTCCGCAACTGATAAGGGTTCGAGTCCATGAAATCGACGGGCGAAACATTCTGGGCATTTGCCACTAATGACACAAACGCCAAAATTGCAATATTGAAAAACTGTATTTTTTTCATGACTTAATTCTTTGAAAATTCGACATTTCCGTTATATTTCACAGCAGCCTTCAATGCGAAATCGAGACATTGCTTCAGGTTCAGCACCACATCACGGGCATCGGTATCGAGACTGAAATCCAGGATGATGCGGTCGGAATTCAGGACTTTGTTCACGCGGTCTTCCGTGACCTTGACAACCAATTGCGAGGCCTTCATCGTGCCATCGAAAGAACCTTGTATCCTTGCATTGGATGCCAACGTATCGGTAATCACTTGGTTTTGCGAATCATACATAAAGACATTCACGTCAAAATTGAACGGCAAATCTGTCAGAAACTCCAAGTCGAGATTGATTTCCTGAATCATTTCCGGATAAGTGATTTCTGAGAGTCGCATGTTCACCGTATCGAAATACGAAACATTATTCACGTTGAAAGCACAAGGAATGTCGGCTTCAACTTTCACATCAATTGTGGAAGTGTCGCTGACGTAAACATTTTCCGAAAGGCCTTCAGGATTCAAAGCAAACAGTCCCGAAGCGCAAACACGATTCGAAACCATATTGAGATTGCCGCGCACATTCTGACTGAAAACTTCGTTGAAACCCGCCGATTTCGGAATGTCGATGGCAACAGGCATCTGAGCGAAAATGTCGCAGGGCAGCACGCCTTCGCCAGAAACCAAAGCCGTATCAATGCAAAGCTTTGCAGCCATCTCGAAGCCGTTCCTTTCCTGCAACTTGACGCGGGCATCGCAAATGCCAGCCACGCCTTCAATCTTGTTTGGGAAAAGATTGAACGTCGTGTCGAAACGGTTCCGCGAAGAATAATCCGTCACGCGGCCCATCATTTCACGGACACGCATATTGGTAATGTGCAGCATCGCGCCGAAATGCAGTTCAGGCGCAGTGAGATTCTGCAAAGTTAGACTCACTTCGTAAGTAAGATTCACCGTGTTTTCCACTTCAGTTTCGTAGCGCAAGCCTTCCAAATCGAAGCCATTCTGACCCGCTGAAGGATTATAAATCAGACACATTTCATTTCCATCAGCATCCTTGATTTCGGAAGAACGGACAATCAACTTATTGATGCCCAAAACATTAGATGAAATCTCAAAATCGAATCGGCCTGAACGGATTTCTGCCATCAGCACGGCAATGTAATCCGATTTCAAATTGACAGTCTGCGTGAACACCAAAGTCGTGTCAATCGGCTCGGGCAACACAAACGGATACGGATTCGGAATTGAAAACTCTTCATTGACATCAATATCATTGAAATACAGGATGTTTTCGCCATCGACAGCATCTTCAAAATCATAATTAAGTACGAAATGCATGCCGCCATCGGCATCAAAGCTCATCATGGTGTCGATTTCGAAACGTTCCATCAGACCTTCCAAGGTATAGGAAGCCGTAGCAAGAGGTGCCAGAATTTCGCCATCCATGGCCACACCATTAACATTATCGAAATCATAACGCTTGCTGCATGAACTCAACATGAGCACCATGCAAGACAAAATCAAAAGTACATTTTTCTTCATAAGTAACCATTCATAATTAAACTGCAAAAGCATCTTCTCATTTCGACAGGCTCAATGAGCTGAAAATCAGATTACTGAGCTTCGCTCCCTGAGCTTGTCGAAGGGCGAAGCACCAAACTAATATGTAAACTAATTTTGCTCACCTACTTAATTATTTAATTTACATCATTTTGCCATTCAGAATCACCTTAGCGACTTTGTTTGCGCCGTAGTAATACGGCATGTATTCCAACTGCGTCATCGGTTGGGTGATGATGAGGTTGGCAATCTTGCCGCGCGTGATGCTGCCCAGTTCGTCGCTCACGCCCATGGCGTAGGCTGTGTTCAAAGTGGTGGCATTCAGGCCTTCTTCCGGCGTCAGGCGATAGCGGATGCTGGCCATGGAAAGCACCAGCTGCATGTTGCCCGAAGGCGAAGTGCCCGGATTGAAATCGGAAGCCATGGCAACTGGCAGGCCGTTTTTTATCATCTCGCGTGCTGGCGACAAAGGCAAATTCAGGAAGAAAGCGCAGCCCGGCAGAATGGTCGGCATGGTTTCGGTGCCTTTCAGACATTCGATTTCGGCCTGACCCATCTGCTCCAGATGGTCGACGCTGATGGCGCCATACTTCACGCCCACCTGCACGCCGCCCGAAACGGCCATTTCGTTGGCATGGATTTTCGGACGCATACCATATTTAATACCCGCCATCAGAATGCGCTCGGTGTCTTCGCAGGTAAAGAAGCCCTGGTCGCAGAACACATCGATGAAATCGGCCAAATCCTCAGAGGCCACAAGCGGAATCATCTCGTTGATAACCAAATCGACATAATCCTCCTGATGGCCGCGATATTCCATCGGGATGCCATGCGCACCCAAAAAATTCGACTTGATGGTCAGAGGCGAGTTTTCCTTCAGGCGACGGATGACACGCAACAATTTCAGTTCGCTTTCGGTGGTCAAGCCGTAGCCGCTCTTGATTTCGACGGCACCCGTTCCATAGTGCATGATTTCGTTCAGGCGTTCCATGGCGGTTTCATAAAGTTCATCTTCCGATGCCGCCGCCGTTGCCTTGGCCGAATTGAGGATGCCACCGCCGCGTTTGGCGATTTCCTCGTAACTCAAGCCGCGGATTTTGTCGACAAACTCCAGTTCGCGCGAGTTGGCATAAACCAAATGCGTGTGTGAGTCGCAGAAACAAGGCATGACCAGACTGCCGCTTACATCAATGATGCGGCGGTTTTCCGACAGATAGCGCTTACATTCAGGCGAATCCATCGTGCCATAATCGACGATTTTCTTTCCTTTTGTCAACAGAAATGCGTTCTTTATTTTACCGATTTCCGACATCTCGGCGCCACGTTTCATCAGGCGGCCTTTCTCTTCGATGCCTACAAGTTCCTTGATATTAACGAGTAACATAATTGCAAAATTTGATTTATGCCACAAAGATAAGACTTATTCAAAAATATTCTTACTTTTGCCCAATAAATTTGAAGAAAAGTAACAATAAAGAAATAAGTTGAGACAGTTCTAACACATATCAATACCGTTTTTATAAACACAAATTCCCACGAATTAAACATGAATTTCCATAAAATAAACTGATATACTGGCAATTATAAATTTCGATAATTTTCGCTCAGCGAAGCGAAAAAACAGTTATTTTCGTTATAGATTTTAATTATCACAAAATGAGAAAAGCCATCATCCTCACCTTAATCTGCTTTGCTTTTTCAGCAAACATCTTCGCCCAAGAAAAAGAAGAAACCAAAGTCATCAATCTGACTTACAAGGAATTCATCAAGAAAGTCTGGAACTTCGAGAAAAACCCAAGCACATTCAAGTATGAAGGCAAACTGCCTTGTGTCGTTGATTTTTATGCCACTTGGTGCGGACCATGCCGCAAGGTCTCCCCTATCATGGAAAAGATTGCAAAGGAATACGACGGCATGCTCACCGTTTACAAAATCGATGTCGACAAAGAGCCGAAACTTGCCGCCACATTTGAAGTCAGAAACATTCCTACGGTCCTTTTCATCCCAAAAGAAGGCCAACCCATGAAACAAGTCGGCGCTTTGAGCGAGCAGCAGTATAAGCAGATTATTGAGAACAACTTGCTGAAATGAGTTTGGTTTTCAGTTTACAGTTTACAGTTTTTCAGTTACTGTAAAAAACTGACAACTGATAACTGAAAACCGATAACTGATAACCTAAAAAAATGAGCACATTATTCCCCACCGCATATTTCCCGAGCATCGGCTACATGAAACTGCTTCTGCAAGCCGAGCAACCCGTCATCGAGATTTGGGACACCTACCACAAGCAGACTTTCCGCAACCGCTGTCAGGTGATGACCGCCAACGGCGTGCAGGCCTTGAGCATTCCCGTCAAGAAAGTGAATGGCAACCACACCATGACTAAGGACATGGCCATTAGTCCTATCGAGCCGTGGCAGCAGATTCACCGTCGCTGTTTAGAGTCGGCTTACAAGGCTTCGCCTTATTTTGACCATTATTACGGTTACATTGCGCCTGTTTTTGAAACTAAGTTTGAGAAACTCATTGACGTCAACGATGCCGCACTGAAAGCCGTTTTCAAGATGCTGAAAATCAATAAGGAAATCACTTATTCAACGGATTATGTCCACGAAACGGAACACGATTTCCGCGACTTGCTTTCCTCAAAGAATGTCGATTTGGGCTTACAGTTTCCGCCTTACTATCAGGTTTTTTGCAACAAATATCCTTTCGCTCCCGACTTGAGCATTTTGGACTTGATTTTCAATGAAGGGCCGGAAGCAAAGAAATACCTTTCGGAGATGTAATTTGTAAACCACAGATTTACAAAATTTTACAAATTCATTACTAAACATAAAAAAGCCATAACCCAATTGACAGTGCAATTTGATTATGGCTTTTTAGGTTAATTTCTACCTGTCTTACTTCACCACAAACTTGCGGGTTTCATTGCCCACCGTGATGAAATACATGCCAGCCGGCAAATCAGAGACGTCAATAGTGGTTTCTGATGCATCTTTCACAAGACCTTCCTTCACCTTTCTTCCCGTCAGATTGACGATGCTATATTCCATTGCATCAGGCGATTCAAGAATGAGAACGTCATGTGTCGGATTTGGATAGATGGCCATGCGGCCGTTGCTGTTTTCAACAACATTTGTAATGTTTATGAGAACATAATCGAGGTCTGGATCAGCTTCGCTCAGTGCCGGATCTGATTCGCAACCATCGTCATACAAGGCTGTAACCTGATAATAATAGGTGCCGATTGGCGATGCGTCAAAATATTCGTAATAGTCCTGACCTTCGACTGCATCGATTTGAGCGATTCGGGTGTAATCATTGCCATCGATGGAACGATACACATTGTATTTCACCAAGTTGGAACGCGACTTTGCAGCGCCCCAAGAGACCAAAGCACCGTATGTATCATCTTCATCATTATAAATGTATTCGCCACGGATTGGCGCGCCTGCTTCGCAAGTGGTTGGACCGATATACATGTCCTTGTCAAGGCAATTCGACCAAGTGATAGGCGACTCGCGCGGTTCCTGAAGCGTTGAATCGAGGGCCTGACGGTTACCTGCGTAAACGCAGCCAATGCCCCATTTATAAACGCCAGGTTCAAGGTCAGCAAACGACACATCGAGGAAAAGGGTATCGTGCAATTCACAACTCAAGACCTCGGTGTTTTCGAGAGTATATTCGCCCATGTTGTAGCAATCGGTGCGATAGACACGGTAATGCGAAAAAGCACGGCCTTCAGGGTCGGTGAGGCCGTAGCCCTTACCTTCCTGAAAACTGAAATTGATGTTATCCACATAATAGCGGTCTTCGCCCGAGTTGACGGAGCCGTCCTTGGTGTAAGCCCACTTGAAAGTGTGCTCGCCCTCGGTGATTTCGTAGCGATGTTCAGTCCAGGTGGCAGTGCCTGTCGCGGAATATTGCTGCACGCCATCGATGTAGAAATAGCCATAATCCCAGCTGGATTCCGACGAAATGTAATCGTAGAAACTCATGAGGCCGTCGCGCGGAATGTTGACGGTCACTTCGATGCTGGAAGTTGAAGAGCCCACGTTATAGTTGGAGGAACACATGCAATAAGTGCCTTCCTGCGGATGATTGGTCGAAATTTCCCAAGGATAGGAACCCTGAAGGTCCCAAGCGTACGACGAAAAGTCGCCCGATTCGAAATCCTCAATCATTGAGGTCAAGGGTCCCCAGCTCCAATACACCTTGACGTAAGGTGAATTCGGGTCTTCAGGATCAGGATAGTATTCAGCCCTGACCTCTGCTTTTAATGCAAAAGGCATGAACAACGCCAAGCCTAACAAAATGGTAAATAATCTCTTCATATTCAATTGCGTTTGATGATTTTTAAAGTTTTCGGCTGCTAAAATAGGGAAAAAACAGGTATTGAAAAGAATTTTTGTGATTTTTCAGAAATTTTGTTTGCAAAGCATCAATCCAACATTTTATTTCAGTCTTGTTTATAGATAAATCCATACGTTTCATCGTTCATATCGTCCTTTTCAGATAATATTTCCGCAATCATTTTTTTTGTTCTCTACAAATGTCCTATTTTTGCACCGAAAAACCATATCGGTCTAAAAAGTACAAAATAATGAAAGAAGGGAATACAAGGAAAAACATTCTTGAAGTCGCCAAAGCGTTGTTCGACAAGTTCGGCTACGACAAGACCTCGATGAACGACATTGCCCTACATTCACACAAGGCGAAAGGTTCGCTCTACTATAATTTCAATAGCAAAATTGACATTTATAAAGAACTGATTGAACAAGAGTTAGACAACATCCGAACGAAACTTCAGGAGAAATGTCACTTGCAGGAACTTTACGAAAGCAACCGCCAAATCTCGCAGTATCTGCTCGAAAGAATGGAACTTTTCAACCAGACCGTCATGCTGAAACAGACCCTCTCAGCACAATATTTCGGCACCAACCACGAAATTGTGATCATCACCAAGGAAATCCGGAAAAAATTCGACCAATGGGAGTGGAATTACTTCTATGGTATCTGCCAAGAAGGAAAGGAAAACAAGATTTTAGGCGACGAAATCAAGCCAAACGTGTTCGCCGACATGTTCCA
Source organism: Bacteroidales bacterium (assembly GCA_045628585.1). Classification (GTDB taxonomy): domain Bacteria; phylum Bacteroidota; class Bacteroidia; order Bacteroidales; family F082; genus Limimorpha. Next base: position 12,366 of record JAZQPN010000375.1, read on the forward strand.
GATGCTGTTGAAAGGATTGGAAGTGCAGTTTTTCGCCAAAGACAGCTATAAGGAATCGAGAAAGACTTACGAAGCCATGGTAAATTTCATACTTAAAAACATGACAATCAGTAATTAAACACAAATACAATGAAAAAATCCAGTTTCATCATCACATTGATTTGCCTCATCAGTTTGGCATCGTGCCACAAAAGCGGCATGAACCTGTTCCGCGGCGAATATTCCATCAAGACCTCGGGCAACGTCACCTTGAACCAAATCATGCATGAAGGCGACACCACACAACCCGTCAATTTTGAAGCGGCTTTGCCTAACGATGTCGGCCAAATGGAAATCAGCACCTTGGACAAAACGAATGACAGCGTGCTGGTCGTCATGAACATTATGGGCGGCGAAGTCATTGTAGCTCACGCATTTTGCGACGGCGACGAAATCATTTTCAAGGATTTCAGGCGCAACACCTTGATGTTTTCTGTAGGCGATGAGATCAACATTAACACTGAAGTCAAAGTCAGTGCTTCGGGCAAAATGTTTGAAGACAACACCATCGTCATCGACATGAAATATGACGGCGAGGCCACCATTGATGAAAGAGATTACAAGATTCAAGGCGACGACATTAGGATGGTTGCCAACCGAAACTAGCTGACCGAAACTAATATGATAAGTAGGCGAGCAAAACTAGTTTACATATTGAAAACGAGGCAGCGAGGTCGCGAGACAGCGAGACGACGAGACGACGAGATTGCGGGGATACTGGACATTTCGAAATCCCGAAACCTCGAAGCCTCGAAATCCAAATTGAAGTTGAATTCTGAACAATTACTTAAAATTATGAGAACCAAACATTTGTCATTCATCATCATTGCGCTGATGTTCACAGCCTGCCAGGAAGTCGCAAAAGACAAGCCCAAAGCCGAGCGCATCATTCCCGTTGGCACGATGTGCATCGATTCGGTCAGCGGCATCGTCAACCATACATACGTCGGCACCTTAGAAGAAGGCCAGTCCATCGATTTGAGCTTCAAATACGGCGGCACTTTGGAAAGTCTTGCTGTGAAAGAAGGCACGCAGGTCAGGAAAGGCCAAATGATTGCGCGGGTTTCATCGCCATCGCTGGAAAACACCTTACGTTCATCGCAAGCCACACTCGAACAAGCCAAAGACGCTTACGACCGACTGAAAAAAGTGTACGACAACGGCAGTCTGCCCGAAATAAAATGGAAGGAAATGGTCGCCAACCTCGAGAAAGCGCAAGCCGCCTACGACCTCGCTCTTTCGATGACCAACGAGAACAACCTTTACGCGCCTTTCGGAGGCACCGTCACGGATTTGAATGTCGAA
>JAZQPN010000376.1:0-8120 GCA_045628585.1 Bacteroidales bacterium
TTTTACGGCACGAATTACGGCATTTTAAAACGAAAAAGCAAGAATTATTCATAAAACATTCGTATATTTTTGAAAAATAATGGTTTGTATTTAACTGCATCGAAAAAACTTCTTTACGGCAATGTTTTGATTTGCCATTATTATTCCCCCGCGTTGTAACGAATCAAGCATTACAACAAACATAAATCATTGAAAACTAATATTTTAATATATATACAATAATTAAAATCGTGAAACAGATGTTGCGTCAGCGAAACACCAGCTCGAACACGGTCTTTTCCGATGTGCTTTCCAACAAGTCGATGGAGCCGTTGTGAAGGTTCATGATCTGGCGCGAAATGCTGAGGCCGATGCCCGAACCGTTGGCTTTGGTGGTGAAGAAAGGTACGAAAATCTGTTCCTGGCTCTCGCGGCTGATGGCTTTGCCGTTGTTAATGACCACGATACGAACCTGCTCCTCGGCATTTATGCTCGCTTCAATGTCGATTCGGCTTGCCTCAGCTTGGAGGGCATTTTTTATCAGGTTGACCATGATTTGCGACAGCTGGCTTTCGTCGGCATAAAGGATAATGTCATCGGAAAGTGCTGTATAAGTGCATTTTGCATTGGCGTCACTGCATTGTTCCGAAGTCAGGTTGATGACTTTATCCATCAATTCGGAAAGCATGATGGCTTTCTTGATGGGTCGCGCCACGCCAGCCAAAGCACGATACGACTCAACAAATCTGATTAAATCTTTCGACGAAGATGAAATCGTTTTCAATCCCGCTTTTACGTCAAGTTGCGCCTCATCGGGATGATCGACGGAGCAGCTCAAAGCCTCGCTCAAGGAGGCTATCGGGCTGACCGTGTTCATGATTTCGTGCGTCAGGACACGGATGAGTTTTATCCACGATTGCTGCTCGTCGCGTTGGCGGTTACGCTCTAATATCCAACGCATTCGGTTCAGCGTGGTGTTGAATTTTCCATTTTCCTGAAAGCGGAAATTCATCTCGTCATCCTCAAAGGCATCAAGCATATACGCCACCTTGTTCCTGTCCTTGCGCCGCACAATGATGGCCGTAGCGATGGCTGTCACCGCAACGCTGGCAAAAACAATCAATATCACAATCCAAAATTGCATCAGATGCCGTATTTTTTGAGTTTGCTGTATAATGTCGGACGGCTGATATTCAGCGACTTTGCAACCAAGGTCAAGTTGCCGTTATGCCTTTCCATAGCCTCGCGGATGGCTTTTTCCTCCGTTTCTTCCAAGGTTTGGACGTGCGTTTCGGCTGGCTTTGAAACCGTTTTGATTTGCAAATCATTCGGTGTCAGCAAAGCGTTTTCCGCAAGGATGACAGCTTTTTCGATGCAGTTCTGCAACTCACGGATATTGCCGCTCCACTGCTGGTTTTCAAGCACTTCCCTACCCGATTCACTCAAGCCTTCGATGTTGCGATGGTATTTTTCGTTGAATTGCCTGATGAAGATTTCCGCCAAGGGCAAAATATCGCTTTTGCGTTCACGAAGCGACGGCAGATGCAACGGCATGGTGTTGAGGCGATAATACAAATCCTCGCGAAAACGGCCTTCCCTGACCATTTTTTCAAGGTTCATATTGGTGGCGCAAATCAGACGGATGTCAATCGGAACTGACTTATTATCACCGACTTTCGTAATGATTCTGTTTTGGATGGCACGTAAAAGCTTAGCCTGAAGATGCAGCGGAATGTTGCCGATTTCGTCGAGAAAAAGCGTGCCGCCGTTGGCTTGCTCAAACTTGCCAATGTGGTCGGCATGGGCATCGGTGAACGCGCCTTTGACATGGCCGAAGAGTTCGCTTTCAAACAAAGTCTCGGTGATGGCTCCGGCATCGACACAAACCATCTGACGGTTGCTTCTTCTACTCAGGCGATGGATTTCATTGGCCAGAACATCCTTTCCCGTGCCATTTTCTCCAGTGATTAAGACCGTTGCATCGGTTGGCGCAATCTTGCCGACATGATGACGAATGGTTTGCATGACTTGGGTCTCGCCCCAAAACATTTCGACCTTATCATCTGATTCCCTGCATTTTGAAGATGCCTTGCATGCCTTTTGGCAGGCATTGTTCAAGGTGGCAAGCAGTTTTTCGTTTTCCCAAGGTTTCACGATGAAATCGAAAGCGCCGCGACGCATTCCCTCAACCGCCAAGGCAATGTCGGCGTAGGCCGTAAACAGCACCACTTCGGTCTGCGGTGCCATGCGCTTGATTTCCGTCGTCCAGAAAAGGCCTTCGTTGCCCGTGTTGATGTCGGAGTAGAAATTCATGTCGAGTAACACCACATCGGGCTTGAAGGTCTCCATTTCGGAAACCAAAGTCGCGGGCGAAGCAATGATTTTCACCTGCCCGAAATGCGGCGGCAGCAACAGTTTCAGTGCAGCGCGAATGCCCTGATTATCATCGACTACTAGGATTTTGCCTTTGTTCATAGCATGTTTTATTCGTTGCAAATGTATGGATTTGTTTGCAACAATTACACTATTTTTGGCAATAATATACAATTTGACTTTTTTATAACAAAAACATTCAAAACTTTTCTCTGTCTTTCTCTGTATCTCGCAACCGCTCGATTCATACCAGCCTTTCGGCTTTTCATTAAATCCTTGCTTCTGTTTTTTTGCGCCTAGCAATCTGGGGCAATTTATGCGCTGTTCCCTGAGCTTGTCGAAGGGCACATCCAAAATTTCTGTGCAATCTGTTATATCTGTAGTTAGCTAAAAATCAGCGAAATCTGCATTCAAAAAAAATCCATTCAATCAATATAATCTGTAGTTTTTTAATCTCTGCGTGTCTTTCAGAAACAAATCTTTCATAAATCTTTTCACTAATCTTTGCTCCCACTCGCCCGCCATTTCCTAATCGGAATTACAATGAGACATTCCGCTTCCATTCCATCCTTTTTATGTACTTTTGCCGCAATGAATCAGCAACGCACCTATATCGCCATCGACCTGAAGTCGTTCTACGCCTCCGTGGAATGTGTGGAGCGCGGACTCGACCCTTTGACGACAAACCTGGTCGTGGCTGACACCTCAAGGACGGAAAAGACAATCTGCCTGGCCGTCTCCCCTGCCCTCAAGGCCTACGGCATACCTGGCCGTGCGCGCCTATTCGAAGTCATCCAACGCCTCAAAGAAGTGAACGCCGAGCGGTGCCGACGCTGCCTTCGCGTCTCAGGCAAGTCCATCTACGAGGCACAACTCAAGGAACATTTGGATCTGGAGGTCGATTTCATCGCCGCCTCGCCCCGCATGGCCTATTACATCGAATACAGCACACGCATCTACCAGATTTACCTCAAATACATCGCCCCCGAGGACATCCACGTCTATTCCATCGACGAGGTCTTCATCGATGCCACCGACTACCTGGCGAACTACAAGATGACGGCTCACGATTTGGCCCTGAAGATGATACGCCACGTGCTGAAAGAGACCGGCATCACCGCAACGGCGGGCATTGGCACCAACCTCTACCTCTGCAAGGTGGCCATGGACATCGTGGCCAAGCACATCCCCGCCGACAAGGACGGCGTAAGGATTGCCGAACTCGACGAGATGGAGTATCGCCGCGAACTATGGAGCCACCGTCCCCTCACCGATTTCTGGCGCGTGGGACGTGGCATAGCGCATCGGCTGGAACCTTACGGCATCGACACCATGGGCAAGATAGCCCGCTGTTCCATCGAAAACGAGGAACTGCTCTACAAACTCTTCGGCGTCAACGCGGAACTGCTCATCGACCACGCCTGGGGCTGGGAACCTTGCACCATCGGACAGATCAAAGCCTACAGGCCCGAGACCAATTCCTTCAGCAGCGGACAAGTGCTTTCGTGCGGCTACGACTACGCCAAGACCCGCGTGGTGGTGTGCGAGATGGCCGATGCCATGGCGCTCAATCTGGTAAGCAAGCGCAAGATGACCAAACAAGTGATGCTGATGGTGGATTACGACAGCGAGAACCTCAGCGACCCGAAGCGTGCCGCCACCTACAACGGCCCGACGGCGGCCGACCATTACGGTCGGCTCATCCCTAAACCCTCGCACGGCAGCGTGACCCTGGAACAATACACCTCATCGACGAAACAACTCACCGCGGCCGCGATGGAATTGTTTGCCCGCATCGTCAACCCGAACCTGCTGGTACGGCGGCTTAACCTCACAGTGAACGATGTGATTGACGATGCCGAAGCCAAGGAAAAGAACCGGCAGCAAGGACAGCTTGACCTTTTTGCCGACTACGAAGCCCTGCTGCAGCAAAAGGAACTCGACGATGCAGCCTTAGCCAAGGAACGACAGGTACAGGAGACCATTCTGGAAATCAAGAAGAAATTTGGCAACAACGCCTTGCTGAAAGGCTTGAATTTTGAGGAAGGCTCGACGGCCAAGGAAAGAAACCGACAGATAGGAGGACACAAGGCATGACGGACAACTACGAAGACATCATCGACTTGCCGCACCACGTCTCAAAAAAACATCCCAAGATGCCAATGTGGAACCGAGCCGCCCAGTTTGCGCCTTTCGCTGCTTTGACAGGCTACGATGCCGCAGTGAAAGAGACTGCCCGTCTGACGGAAGGCCAGATAGAACTTGGGGACGATGACAACGACAACCTGAACCGCCAGATGGCGCATCTCAAGAGCATCATTAAGGAGCATCCCAAAGTGTGCGTTACCTATTTTGTGTCCGACAGCCGGAAGCAAGGCGGCTCCTACCAGAACAAGGAAGGCCAGCTGAAAGACATCGACGAGGTCGGGCAATCACTTTTATTGTGTGACGGAACGGTCATTCCGTTTGCGGTGATACTATCCCTTTACCAAATCGAGTAAGTCAAAAATCGAAGAGTAGGCGACATAAGTCACAGGAAATCAAGAAATAATATACAATTTATCTTTTTTACAACCAAAACATTCAAAACCAAAAAAAATTTTTTCTATCCGTTTCTTAATCTCGCAACTGCCTGATTCAAACCAGACTTTCGGCAATTTCAACTTGCATCCATCATGTTGGGGCAAATAGAGATTTCTTTCATCGGACTCTGTTTTTTTCACGAATAGAGCTTGTAATTTGAAAAAATTGTGATGTTTTTGGAAAAGACGGGATGGCATGAGTTGCCCATCAACGGCCAAATCAATTCATCAGTCTTTCCGCCGAGGCCTTCGAACTGACGAACCATACCACGTCGTTTTCCTCAAAAACCATGCGTGCCGACGGGTTCAGAATGAAATCGCCGTCACGCTCGATGGCAATGACCATGGCACCGAAATTGCACGACAAACCACTGTCAATCAGCGATACCTGACAGAAACGGTTTCCTTTCGCAATGACCATTTTATGCAGACTCACATCGTTCTCAACTATCTCATGGACAAGCACTTCGTCCTCGACCTCCACCCTGCCCTTCAGCCGCATGATGTGGTCGTCGCTGCCCACAAAAGTGATGACATCCATCGGAAAAAGCACAAAATCCTTATTCGGCAAGTCAAAGACCTTCTTGCCACGTTCCACACTGACCACGCTGATGTTGTAATTGTCGCGGAAATCGGTTTCGGCAATCGTCTTTCCCACATAATCGCTGTCCTGACTCAAAGTCATTTTCTCCAAACGGAAATTTTCCTGCAAGACTTCAGGAATGGCAAACGCTTGCAAATCATCGCGTTTATTCATGTTTTCCAAAAAACGCTTTTCGATTCTTTCATAGAATTTCATGAAACGGTTGCTGATGCGCAACAAGCCGAACAATGCCAGAGCAACGCCAAACAGAACGAGATGATTGAAATCAATATAATGGGTCAGGATATTATAAATCAACAAGATGACAGCAACATAACGTAAAGCGAAGACTATTCCGATAAGGGTCTTGTTGAAACGGCTTGCCTTCATCAGTTTTTCGTTGGCATGGCGCGATTTGTGCTTGAATGCTACCGCCCAAAGAAAAGGCGACAGCACGATAAGGGTAATAGCGCAGTTGATGATGGAACTCCAAAAGCCCGGAATGAGGCGCATGATATAACCGTCGATGAAGAAGCAGACCAACATCAGCGCGATGATGATGGCCACATAAATGACCATGTTTTTCAATTGCCTGACGAAGAAAGACCGCATATCGACCTGTTTGCCACTCTTCACCTTCAAGCCAGTCTCCTTGTTGCTGAAATTCTGGCGCCATTTTTCGGGAATGCGTCTCTCAAGCCAATTGTAACAAGGCCCAGCTGCATTGATTGTATAAGGTGTGAGAAACGTAGTGATGATGGACACTGACACGATAATCGGATACAGAAAATCGTCGATGACCCCGAAACTCATGCCCACCGTGGCAATGATGAATGAAAATTCGCCAATCTGACCAAAGCAAAAACCTGCCTGCATCGAGGTCTTCAGGTTGTTGCCTGCTAACATCATGCCGCCCATCGAGCTCAGCGATTTCAAGGAAAGCACCACCAAAGTTATGACCAGAATCTGCCACCAATATTGTACCAAAACGGCAGGATCGACCATCATGCCGACCGAGACGAAGAAAACCGCACCGAACAGGTTTTTGATTGGTGTTGTCAGTTTATGAATCATCTCAGCCTCAAGCGTTTCAGCAAGAATCGAACCCATAATGAAAGCACCTAAAGCCGATGAAAAACCTGCAATGTTGGCCAAGACAACCATCATAAAACACAAGCCTACGGCAAAGACCGTCAAAGTCTCTTCCGACATGAATTTACGAATCCATTTCAACACAGACGGAATAAGATAGATGCCGCCAATGAACCAAATCAGAAGAAAGAAAACAAGTTTCAGCATACTGAAAACCAACTCTTTGCCATCGAATGTCTTACTGACCGAAAGTGTCGAAAGGATGACCATCATCAGGATGGCGGCCAAATCTTCGACTACCAAAACACCAATGACACTCTCGGTAAACTTTTCGTGTTTCAGCTTCAAGTCATCGAAAGCCTTGGCGATAATGGTCGTCGACGACATGGAGAGCATGGCACCGAGAAACATACAGTCCATCTTGCTCCACCCCAGCAATTTACCAAGAAAAAAACCGATGATGCACATCGAGACCAATTCGGTCAGCGCCGTGATGCCGACCGTGCCGCCCACTTTTTTGAGTTTCTTGAAACTAAACTCCAAGCCGATGGCAAAAAGCAGGAACACCATGCCGATTTCGCTCCAAGTCTCAACACTCGTATGGTCGTTGATGCCAGGAAACCATCCGAAATACGGCCCAATAAGGAAACCGGCAATAATGTAGCCCAACACGAGCGGCTGTTTCAACCATTTGAAAACGACCGTGGTAAAACCAGCCGTAACAAGAATAAGCGCCAAATCGGAAAACAATACGGGTAAATCGGACATAAGATTTCGTTTTTAGAAGTTAGTGCCGCAAATATAACAAATATGACGCAAAAAAATCAAAGTTTTCAACAAATGCGTCTTTTATTATGGAAAAACAAGGGATTAATCATATTGGCATCCGCTAATAGCGGGCGCTGTCCACACCATCCTGTCCATGGCCAAAGCGCCTAATCAGGCTGTAATTTCAACACTTCAGCCGCAGTACCTTTCCCTTGAAATCGTGACAGTGATGAAGTCGTTACAAAAGCAAACACCTGATTTAGTGAGAATAAAAAAAAGTAGGCAATAATATACTTTTTGACCCTGATTATTTTGCTTTTCAGGAAAAATTCAAAAAAAATCGCATAACCCCTTGCATTTCCGGCGTTTAGGCGGTATATTATCCGTGTAACCAACCATCAAAGCACGGAATTATGACAGACTTCTCCAAATTCGGCTCCCTTTTCGCGATGACAATGCACTTTAGCAACGAGGAAACTTGCAGGGACGCAATCGTCGAGACGCGCTGGGGCGTTGGGGAGGAACAGGACGTGGTGTGCCCATACTGCGGCGGGCACCACTGCAAGGAGCGCAGGGACGGGAGGTTCCGCTGCATCCGCTGCAAGAGGAACTTCTCCTGCAAAGGTGGGGACGATATTCGAGGACAGCAACCTGCCGCTTACCAAGTGGTTCATAGCGATGTACCTCATATCCTCCCACAAGAAGGGGATTTCGTCGTACCAGCTGGCGAGGGACATCAGCGT
>JAZQPN010000377.1:0-4902 GCA_045628585.1 Bacteroidales bacterium
CGTGATGGTCACATTAAGGTCTGATTGCGGTTCCTGTCCGTTGAAGCCGTTGACCAAGGAAATGACCCAAGCCAAGTCTTCATCGGAATCAATATCATTCAGGCTGAAGCCTGTAGGTGGCTCATTTATATGCGTCACCCAAGTCTCGCCGAAATAGAGGGTGTTGGGGCCCAAGTCTGGATTGCTTGGGTCATAAACCACGGCATACATTCCCTTGTCGTCGAAAAAGTAACCGTGGCGATAAGCCTCGGCGACCTGGTCAACAGTTTCGGAGAAAGCGATTGGCGTGAAGCCAAAGTCTTCCGGGAAAGCCGTCTTGGTAACACCGATGTGGGAATTGCCCGTAAGGCCACCATTGATATTTATCTTTTGGTTGACCGTTGGCAGGTAAACATTATTTGAGATGCCATTGGCCATGTTGCCATCGATGCGCACTTCGCCATTGACGTTCAAAGTGCCGTTTTCCGAAACGTAAACGCCGCCGCCCTCTGAGCCATTGTTGACCATGTTGCCAGTAATGTTGCAATCACCGTTAAGCGTAAGGACACCATCATTGATTCTGATGCCGCTGCCATTACCAGAATTGTTATGATTATTGCTTACCGAACTCTGATAAAACGACACCTTAGCGCCATTGTTGATTTCAATGATAGGAGCCGTTGGAGTGATATCAAAGCCGTGATGCTCATCGGAACCAAGGGTTTCATAATAATCAGGATTGAGCAGTTCGTGATATTCTCCATCCCATTCATTCATACCGTCAAGGGTGATGCCACGCATAACAAAGTCCCTATTGACAGAGACCATTGTACCCGTAAACTGAGGCAGGACACCATCTCCCGTCGTATTGCCTTCTTCCTGATGGCCGCCTGGATAACGATAGACATAAACATTGCTGCTGCCATACTGCAAGCCGCTCCATTCGGTGCCGTGCGAATCGTTGATGGTTACCGTATTGACGATGAAGATATTATCACTCGGGGCGAACGACGATGAATTGAACACGCCGCTCAACGATTTCTTCGCCTTGTTCGGGAACTTGCCGGAATAGAGGTTCTGTCCGTTCACGCCATCCACATACCAGTTGATGGCCGCACCTCTTGCCGTAATATCCAGCACGATATCGAATTTGGAATCTATTGGCTGGTCGTATTCATCCTTTTCGTAATTAGTGAATTTCACAGTGAAAGTGACTGTGCCCATATAATGGTCTTCCGGGGAAATGTTCTCTGAGCCGTCATAATAAAGATTCAAGGCGAAACCGAAATGCTGACGGCCATCGACGGTGCCCAACTCGACAGGATGATCAGGGTTGAATTCCTTAACATCGTGGAGTGACGCTTCGGGATTATTCAGGTCGTAACCAGTAAGCCACCCCTGTACGTTATCGTAAGTCAATGAAGCGCCATAAGTGATGGCGATATTATTTTGGCCGCCTTCGTTTACATCAAACCAGTCAACAGATTGGAGTTCGACAGGATCATCAGTTTGTGTATGACTGAAATCCGTTTGAATGTTTGTAATCGTAAACGTTGATTCAGTACTACCCGGAAGCATTTGGAAAGTTGGCAGCACGACCTTGGTATTATAGACATCGCCATTCTGTCCCTTGCCATACATCAAGGCATAAGCAGGGATGCTGAAGTCCTGGTCGATGACAGTCTCGGTATTGATTACCAGTTCCACATCAGTGGTTGTAACCAAAACATCCGGATTGCCACCTTCGCCACACTCATACTCTTCGAAAGTGATGATGACCGAAGAAAGCACTGCATTCCTATCCAATTCGTTACTATAAGTCAGCGTAAAGGTTAGTTTTGGCGTTTCAGTTAAATGGGTTCCATCAACATAGAAACGGCGTGAAGCCAGATGTTCCGTTGAAGTGTTGCCACTGATCACCAAAGCTGATTTGGTGCCTTGCACTTCGCCGCTTGCGTTCACTTCGGAAATCATATTATCCAAGGAACCTGCCGGTGCAACGGTGAGGCCGAAAACCGTATTTGGCGCAGCATCCAAAAGTTCCAACTGACCATTCACCAAACCCTGCAAGACGCCGCTGCCGCTCATGTCGATGTTTTCATACAACGTGTTGGAAGCAATGGAACCATGTTCCTCTTCATTCCAATAAGACCAGGTAGCGCCATCCTTTTTCGTTATGGCGGCATCGATGCCTGCTACATCCATACCCCAATCGATGGAACTCACCTTGAAATAACAGCTTGTTGAGGCCGGAAGTTCAACCGTACATTCCGCAGTGAGATATTGGTCTGAAGAGTGTTTCGTCTTCGCCACCAAAACGCCTTCGCGATAGTTTTCGCCTCCAGGCACAACAAATTTCCAGAAACGGTAATACTGCACGTCATTCTTGCCATCAGGGGTCTGGTTGGTGAAAGGCACCTGAACACCGCTTTCCACAAGATTTCCATCAATATCGTAAGTGTTTCTCGTTGCATCGTAACACACGAAACCGCCATCATCTGGATTACTGTATAAAGGAAGACATGACGAACTGCCCGCTGATTTCGGACGGGCGTATGCAAACGACGATTGTGCCGAGGTTTGCATGTGGAAGAAACCCTTCAACTCGCCATAAAGCATGCTGCTCAACGAATTGCTCCAATCATTAGGATATTTCACATTGATGTAACCGCCAGCATTGACGCGGAACTTGTTGTCACAAGCGGAGAGGCCATTATAGTTTACAGCAGAATAATCGCTATCATCTGCTGTGTAAATGTCACCGCTGGCCAGCGCAAGGCTTTGCAGCTTTTTCACTTTATGGATAGGGCTATTGACAATGACACTGGAACCCTTGATCAGGCGGAGGTCTTCAAAAACATTGATGATGGAGTATCTTTCCGTAGTGATGAAACTGGTCATATCGCCTTGACCTATGAAATTGATATGGGAGTTTTCGAGATACACCTCATCGGCACGCTGGATGGAATACAGGGAACGTGTGCAGCTTTTGAATTCGTAACCATCAGTTTCATTACCCTCAACGACTGAACTGCCGTAGTTGCGGATGTAGACTCGGCGGCCTTCGTCACCAGCATCACTCGATGTGCCCGCACCATAGATGGATCCTGAGATAATCATGTAGTTGCCGATAAGTTCTTGTTCCGTATTGTATCCCGTACCATCCACATAGATGTCAGAACGGCCATCAATATTACATTCTCCGAAATCGGAACCTGCGCTGAATTCGCCCCAGTCGGAACCTGCATAAACCGAACCTTCCAACTTGATTGGCGCTACCGTCAAATCAGTTAGCTTATTGACATTTCTTCCATTACCTGGAGCATTTTCAATGGCATTCTTACCGACATTCACCGTAACATCGCCATAAATGTTGCCAAAGAAACCACCACCGTAAACATTTTTCACCACGCGGCCGCCACTGATGTTGACGAAAACGGTTGCAGTTTTGTCTGATTCAGTAGGAGTCAGGCTATTGGCATCGTTGGCATTTTCAGAACCGCCATACAAGTCGCCGACGACAGTTCCACCTGTCATATTGATGGTCTTCAAACCTCCGACATATATCACGCTCTTGGTACCCAAGGCACCGCCAAACAGATTGCCTTCGACGGTTCCGCCATTCATATTGACTGTGGTTTGGCCTGCCACCGTACCCAGCTGACCGCCACCATACACATTGCCTTTCACAAGACCGTTAGTGATGGTCACCGTGGCAATATCTGCAGCATTGCCGGAACCATTTAATCTCACCGTACCCTTTTCAGCGCCGCCATAAACGGAACCATTCACCGTACCAGCAGTAAGCGTAACCGATGTGCTTGTCCCCACATTGCTGTCTTCACCCTTACCAGCGCCATACACGTTGTTGACTTGCAAGTTACCATTGACGGCGACTGTTGTTCCGCCAGTCACGTCGCCCGATTCGCCGCCGCCATAGATGTTGCCGGTAACATTGGCTTGGCCAAGGACCGACACCGCGGTGTTGCCACCTACTTCAGTAGGTTCACCAAGACCGGCGCCATAGATGCTGCCGCCAACCGTAGCATCGGTAAGGCTTACCACAGCATTGCCTGTAACGTCGCCGGCTTCGCCGCCGCCATACACGCTGCCGCCAATCTTCGTTGCCGCATTGGTAATGGTAACGGAAGTGTTTCCTGTTACGGCTGCCGAACTGCCAAGACCTGCGCCAAACACATTCTCCTTGACTTCGCCGCCGCTAATAGTAACTGTAGGATCGCCCGTGTATGCAGCAGCATTGCCGCCGCCATACACGCAGTGATTGATGGTGCCGTCCGTCATCGTTACTGCAACAGTGCCCGAAGGCTTACCGTTGATATTGTTGCAGCCAAACACGTTTTCAGCTGTACCTTTATTAATAGTGACGCTAACATTACCATTCACATTGGCTTCCGTTGAGCTGTTACCCAAACCGCCGCCGTAAATGTCGCCGTGAATAAGGCCGTCGTTCATAGTAACATTAGTATGGTTGCTTGTGCTATTATTAACCGAACCCAAAGCCGAGCCGCCATACACATCACCGTAAATGGTTGGTTTGTTGCCGTTGCTATCGCCAAGGGTGATGTCGACATTGCCAGTAATCTGAGTTGGGGCACCATAACCACCGCCGTGGATATTGGCGTTTTGGGTGTCTGTACCGACCTGGCCGCCTATGATTTGCATGGTGACGCTGCCGGAAATGATGCCCGAAGAGTTACTTCCGCCATAGACACCGCCATGAACAAGGCCACCTCGCATGACGATGTTGACGGTTTCACCTTCCTTTGCATTGGCTCCACCAAAAACGCCACCCATCACTTCACCACCAAGAACATGCACATTGGCAGTTGTCAATGCATATCCAAGGTCGCCACCGCCATATACATTACTTACCACATAGGCATCATCTGCCACAACCACATT
>JAZQPN010000378.1:0-1762 GCA_045628585.1 Bacteroidales bacterium
AATCCTTTTCGATGTCAGGAAACCAAGCCTTGGCACCTGCATCGGCTTTGCCGTTGCAGCAGCGTTGGCAGCATTGGCCCATTCGTTCAGCACTGCGCAAGCCGGACTGGTGTTCCTCACCGGCCTGTTTTTCCTTCCAAAGGAAAGACGCAAGACCTATTGGCTGAGTGGCGTGGGAGCTTTGGCGCTCTACAGTCCAAACTTCCCGATTTTCTATCATCAGCTTATCGAAGAAGGCGGCATTGGCGGTTGGCTTGCCATGCCGAAATCCACTTTCCTGATTGATTTCGTGCAATATACGATGAACTACTCGCCTTTGTTCATCTTTGCCACAGGCATCATCATCATTCTGCCCATTATTTTGCAACGCCGCCAGAAACGCTCCTACCCTATCCGTTGGGCGGCAGCCGCATGGTTTATTATTGCCTTTGGGATGGCTTACATCTATTCACTGCTTCGCGAACCGATTTTGCAGCAAAGCACGATGATTTTCAGCTATCCGTTCCTTGTCATCATCGCCTTCTCTCTGTTCAAGAACAACACAATGACCAAATTGCAAACCATTGTGGTTGTTGCCGTCATCCTGTTTGCAGGCACCAGCACGCTCATCACTTCGCGCGGCCATTATGAACTCATGTACCATCAAGGCTTCGATCAGATTGCCGCCAAGATGCAAGACGACAGCAAGCAATACGGCGAAAAGATTCATTTTGCGACGAGAAGCGAAATCGGCACGGCATCAGAGTTTTATCAAGCTCAGACCGATGTGAAAGACCGCATCATTTTCGACCGCTACGAACATCTCAACAACTTCACAAAATGGATGCACGACAACCCGAAAGCGATGCTCGGCTTCGGTTGGACCGATTATGTCGACCCGATTTGGGAGGCCTACGCTGTGGGCAATTATCCGTATTGCCTGTTTGCAAAAGATTGGTTCACTTCGCGATACCTTACATTAAGCAAGACCGGAAACGAAGGCGGAACTTATCTTTTGAACGAACTCCCATTTACGCCTGTGTCATACGCCCCAGGGCAGGAATGGGGGCAATCCGTTACTTTCACGCTCGACTCCACTTTCACCGACATCGAAGCCTTAGGCATGATTGCCAACATTCACTGCGACAGCATCATCGACAAATGCACCATGGTCATCGAAATACACGATGCCGAAACCGACACGCTGGTTTTATGGCATGGTTCGCAAGCCGAAGAAGGTCAGTTCCTGCCTGGTGACAATGTGGTTTCCGATGCGCTTCTGCTTGATGACGAATGGATTGATAGAGGCGCAACCGTCAAGGCATACATCTGGAACATAGGCAAATGTCCGTTGACAGTGAGCAAAATGAGTTATTACACCCGCAAGAAAGACCCGATTTTGACGGGATTGTATGATCCATTGAATTAAATGGCTATTAGCTTTTAGCTCTTAGCCATTAGCCAACTGCCAATAGCTAAGAGCCAGAAGCAATAAAAATTCGACAGTAAATAGGCAGGGAAAAGAAAAAACATTTATTTTTGTCCGCAAATTTTAGCACACATGACAGAAGATTCTCAATTTGTATTAGACGAAGCCACTGAGAGCATGGACAACACCATCAAGCATCTGGAACACGAATTTCAGAGCATCAGGGCAGGCAAAGCCAGTCCAGCCATGCTGAACGGCGTTATGGTTGAATATTACGGCACCACCGTTCCGATTGAGCAGACCGCCAACATCGGCTGCACCGATGCCAGAATGATCGTGGTTCAGCCTTTCGAC
>JAZQPN010000379.1:0-5216 GCA_045628585.1 Bacteroidales bacterium
GAAGGTCAGCACCAACTGAAATGGGAATACTCCAAGGATGCCGGTGCCTCAAGCGGACAGGATCGCGCTTGGGTTGATTTCATCGTCTTCCCGCCAGATGTCGTCGTGTTAGGTGTCGGCAGCGAAACTTCAGACAATGCCACCCTCTATCCTAACCCATCAAATGGTGACTTCACAATCGTTCTGAACGAGACCTCCGACATCAACATTTTCAATGCCTTAGGTCAAAACTGCATGACTTTGAGCAAAGCCGAATGCAAACAGAACATTCACTTTGACAAGAAAGGTTTGTATTTCATTCAAATCAGCAATGCCTGTGGCGTGACAACAAAGAAGATGTTGGTTGAATAAAAGGCATCGTGATTTTTCAAAAAGGCTTGGCGAAATGAAACGCCGAGCCTTTTTTTTGTAACTTTGCGGCAAAATAGGCAAAATGGAAAACACCACACACTTGATAGTCAATGGCGACAGCAGGAAAATGAACGAATTGGAAGACCGAAGTGTTCATCTCATCATAACATCGCCTCCTTATTGGCAATTAAAAGATTACGGAAGTGACGACCAAATAGGGTTTAATGACACCTACGAAAGCTACATTAATAATTTGAATTTGGTATGGAAAGAGTGTTTCAGGGTTCTCCATGACGGCTGTAGGCTTTGCATAAACATTGGTGACCAATTTGCACGCTCGGTTTATTACGGCCGCTATAAAGTCATCCCGATTCATTCCGAAATCATCCGTTTTTGCGAAACAATAGGTTTTGACTTCATGGGACAAATCATTTGGCAAAAAGTCACGACAACCAACACGACCGGCGGAGCTTCCATTATGGGCAGTTTCCCTTATCCGCGCAACGGCATCGCCAAATTCGACTTCGAATATATTTTGTTGTTCAAAAAGCAAGGCAATGCCCCAAAACCGACCCAAGAACAGAAAGAGCAATCTGCCATGACCACGGAAGAATGGAACACCTATTTCAATGGGCACTGGTATTTCAATGGCGCAAAACAAGACAAACATCTTGCCATGTTTCCCGAAGAATTGCCGAAACGCCTTATCAAAATGTTTTCTTTTCCACAAGAAACCATCTTAGACCCTTTCATGGGAAGCGGAACAACAGCTACGGTAGCCAAAAGACTGAACAGAAATTCAATTGGTTATGAAATTAATCCGGATTTCATTCCTATCATCAAGGAAAAAATCGGACAGGATGATTTTTATTCGACTTCTAAGACGACAGTCATCAAACAGGAAATCAAAATTGACATTGATTCGGAATTGGAGTCTCTTCCTTATAAATTTGTTGATGTTCATAAAATCGAGAAGAAAATGGATGTCAAGCAGTTGCAATTCGGGTCAAAAATCGATAAAGACAGCTCCACGCAAAGAGAAGAATATTTCATTGTCAAACAAGTTATTTCTCCAGAATTGGTATTACTTAACAATGGTATGATTGTCAGATTGATAGGAATCAGGCAAAATCCGGAAATAAACGGGAAAGCGACGGAATTCCTTGCAAAAAAAACGCTCGGCAAAAAAGTCTACCTCCGTTTTGACGAAAAGAAATATGATGATGAGAACCATCTGTTAGTTTACCTATATTTGGAAAACAAGACCTTCATCAATGCACATTTGATAAAAGAAAAAATGGCCCTTTGTGATGAAACGTCTGATTATAAAATGAAAAGCAAATTTGGAAAACTATAGGATATGGCAAAAGAATGGATATTGAACAGCGCCATGAACCGCTATCAGCTCAATTTCAAAAGAAATGTCGGAGCGACATCCGAATCTATTCGACAATGTGCGCCTAAAAACATGGAAGAATGGAAAAACTATTATTATTCCAATGTCAGGTCGGAACAACATATTGAAGAATTAGGCCGAAGACTTTATGTAAAAATCACTGAAGTCATCAGTTCGGAAGTCGAAAGCATCACCGAACAAGACTGCATCGATTACATGAAAGAACTTGTAATAAATAGAACATACGAAGGCTACAATACTGAAATACAGACAATTTACGGCCAGTTGGCAGTTCTTTTAAACCAAGAAATCTTAGCTGCCCCTGACGAATGGGACAGACTCTATAATGTTGATTTCTATATCAAGATTGGAGAGAACCATATCGGACTGCAAATCAAGCCTATAAACAACCATCTCCAGATTCCGGAAATTCATAAGGAATACGCACTTCAAGCCAAAACGCATGAAAAATTCAAGAAGCAATATGGCGGTAAAGTATTCTACATTTATTCTGAAAAAGTAAATAATAAAAAAGTCATTGCCAACATTGAAGTCGTTAATGAAATAAAGGAAGAAATCGCAAGACTTTCAAACATAAATATTTGAGCAACTAATATCATTTTAATACTATGAAAAAATTTAGTTTAACTTTTATTCTTTCAATGGTTTGCATTTTCGCAATGGCGCAAACCGTTGAAATGAGCTATCATTTCGGTCAGCCTAATGTAACGCACATTATGGGCTACGACCAGATTCAGTTTAAAGGCTGCATGCAGTCGGCATTAGCAGGGCAGCCCTCATTGCCTTGGCAAAGCGTCAGCCTGATGCTGCCACAAGGCACCGAAGCCGAGTCCATCGAAGTGGAACTCTCCGATTTCGTGGAAATGGACGGCAACTTCAACCTCTATCCTTATCAGCCTGCCCGCACCTATTCCAATCCGGAGCGCACGCAATTCGTTAAGGATGAAGCCATTTACAATTCAAAGGCAATTTATCCGGCTCAATCTTTCGGCGAAGTCAGCACCTATTACATGAATGGCATCGGCTTCGCATTTTCAGCCATTTCACCCGTTCAGTACAATCCTGCGGAAGGCAAAGTGATGTATGCCACCACCGCCAATGTCAAGGTGAAAGTAACCGCCTCGAAGAAAGACAACAGCAATATGCTTTGGCTCAATGCCAACAATGTGAACAATGCAAAACAATTGGCACAGAATCCTGAGATGCTGCAAAGTTACAACGCAAAAAACAGAACCACAAGCGGTTACGAACTGCTCATCATTACCAAGCAGCAATGGATTGACCAATTTGAAGAATACCGCAATTTCTACCTCGCCCGCGGCTTGCGTTCGCAAATCGTTGCCGTTGAAGACATTTACAGCAGCATGACTGGTGTCGACAACCCTGAAAAAATCCGCAACTACATCATTCAGGAATACGAAAACAACGGTATCATTATGGTGAATCTTGCCGGCGATGTGCCCGACATTCCTTACCGCGGCTTTTATTGCGACGTGCTCTCTGGCGGAAGCCACCAAACCGACAACGACATCCCTTCCGACCTTTATTATGCTGCCTTGGACGGCAACTGGAACGACAACGGCAACAACAGATGGGGCGAAATCGGTGAAGATGACCTGCTGCCCGAACTCGGCATTGGCCGCATGTGCTTCGATACGCAGAGCGAACTGAACAACATCATGCACAAGACTTTGGCCTATCAAAGCGAGCCTGTCCTTGGCGAATTTCACAATATCATTTTAGGCGGTGAACATCTTTACGATGGCCCTGAAACCAATGGCAGCCAATACCTTGAACTGCTTATCGGCGAACGCGATGACAACGGCTATACCACCATTGGCATCCCTGAAAACTACGAATTCACACGTCTTTACGAAGAAGAAGGCAACTGGAGCGGTTCACGCCTGAGAAACGCCATCAACGAAGGCAAGGGCTATGTGCATCACGACGGCCACGCCAACACAAATTACGTGGCAGGCTGGTACAACAACGACATCACCGATAACAATTTCAGTGCAGCCAACGGCGTTGACCACAACTATACTTTCTTCCATACCTCGGGCTGCATTTGCGGCGACTTCACCGACAACTGCATCCTTGAAAAGATGACGCAAATCGCCAATTTCGCCGTTGCTACTTTTGGTAACTCACGTTACGGTTGGTTCAACGAAGGCCAGACCGAAGGTCCTGCCGCACACTTGCACCGCGAGACTGAAGATGCTTTCTTCCACGAGCGCATCCCATACGCCGGCTTGGCCATGAGAGAAGCAAAATGCCAGACTGCACCATGGGTCAATGCTCCCGGTCAGTGGGAAGAAAACGCCTTGCGTTGGAATTTCTACGATCTGAACATCATGGGCGATGTGGCCGTCAGTCCTTGGCACGATGAGCCTTTCACACCTGAAGTGGATTACACTTCCGAACTGCTCGTTGGCATTGCCAACACTACCGTCACCGTAACCGATGGAAACGGCAATGGACTGTTCAATTTCCGTTGCAGCCTATTCCACGGCGAAGATCTGATTGGCACCGCCAACACCGACGAAAACGGCGTGGCTGAAATCACATTTGCCGAACCTATTGATTTCGTTGGCGAAATGAGTCTCATTATTACCGGTTGCGATGCTTGGCCGACCACTTTACCAGTCATCACATTGCCAGGCAATTGCGCTTACGTTATCTTTAACGATTTCGTCGTCAACGATGAAAACGGTCAGGCCGACTTTGGCGAGACCTTTGGACTGAACATGCAATTCAAGAACGTCGGTCAAGTCGATGCTGCGAATGTCACTGCGACTATTAGCACTGATTCAGAATACGTTACCATCATCGATGGCAACGAAACCATCGGCAGCATTGATGGCGGCGCAACCTTGGACATTGAAAATGCTTTCAGCGTGACCATCAGCGATGCCGTGCCAAACGACACCCAAGTCCAGTTCATCCTGACCTGCACCGATGGCACCGACACATGGCAAAGCAAATTCAACATGACCCTGTATGCTCCTGATTTCGCTATCGCAGAAATCACTGTCGATGATTCGGAAGGCAACAACAATGGTTGCATTGAACCTGGCGAGACCGTCACCTTGCACATCAATGGCATCAATAACGGCGGCAGCATGGCACCTTCAACCACAATGCACATTTTGCCTCCTGACGAAGTTGTAACCAGCCAAACCACATTCAATATCGGCAATGTCGAAGCCGACGGCACTTTCAATGCAGACTTCACCTTCACTGTTGCCGATGATGCCGAACTTGGCGTAGCCTACAATTTCATCATCACCGTTACATCAGGCAATTACGAACTCGAATACAGCGAAGTGCTTCCATTAGGCAATGTCACTGAAGGCTTTGAAACAGGAGATTTCAGCAGTTTCGACTGGAACCTCAACGGTTACACGAATCCTTGGAGAGTGGTTTCCGAAAATCCATTTGAAGGCGA
>JAZQPN010000380.1:0-3275 GCA_045628585.1 Bacteroidales bacterium
CGGCCACGTGTTCCTCATGCGCAACTATCGCGCCTCGCTCGCCAAGTGGCAGACCGCCGATCCGCTCGGGTATCCCGACGGATGGAATCAGTTGGCGTATTGCAACAACGGCATGACGGGCGCGGTGGATTTGTGGGGAGGATGGATGACGGATTCCCATGATGACTTTTTTAAGAATTCGATTTGTTATGATGGGAGAAGGATGAAGGAAAAGTATTTGAGGATAATAATGGCTGCTGACAAAGGTGTTGACGCTGATCAATCTGTTGAGGGAGTCTACAAGCATGCGATGAAGTTTTTTGGGCAGATTGATACAGATGCAATTAAAGCGATAGACGGATTTATAGATGAACGAGTTGAAACGGCGGATTTGTTTGCTCAAGATTATATCGACGGCGTTTATGCGTTGGAGACGGCAGCAATGATGATTGTGTTTTGTTTGGGAGAAGCTTCGCATACATATCAAGATCGTATGTGCCCAATGCATTTTGAAAATGGCGTTCCTCATACGTGGTATGACAATTGGTTTATTGATTGGAGGCATTTCCCCGAACTGTTTATATATGTACAGAACGGGCATATTAGAACTTATAAAGAATGGATTGAGTCGACATTCCGTTCTGTCTTGAAGATGAATAAGGATTTGATAAATGAGATATTCGAATAGGGAGTTGAAAATGTTAAGGTTTGTTGCGGCGTTTGTGCCAATGTTGATGTTGTTGGGGTGTGCGACTGTTGAGACATGGGGGGAGTTGGCTCGTGCAAAAATTGTGGTCAAAGATGTCGTTGTTTGTTGCTCTAATGATGTAGCATACGCCGTGAATATAGTCGGGGAAAAATACGTGTCCGTTATCCCTTCCGTTATGACAAGATGGGACGATGCGTATGTGGAGCGGTTTGATTTTTGTAATCCTAATGGATTTAGGGTGTTCACTAATGAATGCAGTTTAGTGGCGTCAGGCTCGTATAGTTCAGAATCGCATTTAGTTGCTATGTCGGGTTCACAATGGATGGATGAAGAATATTTGTCAAAGAAGGTGTTGGTAGGAAGAGATGAGTGCAATTTCGGGATTATGGTCGCAGATTTAAACGATTGGCGTAGGTATTTAGTTGTTCCGTGCCGCAAATGTGATCTGCCGTCTGGACGTGAGGAGTGGAGCTTTGTTGTTCTTTATGATCCGGTGATTGAATTCCAAGGAGGATTCTACACGAAGAACGAAACCAATTTCCGGGTTGTATTGTGTAGGTGTGTATATACGCCTTTTACATTTGCTATTGATATTGTAACTTTGCCATTTCAAGTGTGTTTAGGATTGTTTACTAATTGTCGTGCTATTTAATTAGTGCTGTTGAAAGAGTAATGATGCGGCGAATAAGTCGACAGTTAATTGGTTTAATACCTCTCCAGAGTGGAAGCTTGTTCATGGAGTTGACGAAAAACACAGCACGTGGAAGTGGGTGAAGGAGTGATTATGAAAGTTTTCATAATGACAATTGTGTTTGCGGTGTGCGGTATTGTTGTGGCAGGGTATTCGCACAATCCGGAAATTCAAGATGGTTTGCTTCTAAGGTGGCCAATGGATTTTAAGGGGGAGGCTGTCATCCCGACGGAGATTAAGCACATTGGAAGCGAAGCGTTTTCCGGTTGCAGGGATTTGACGTCGGTGGTGTTCCCGGAATCACTTGAAACGATCGGGTCATTTGCATTTGCCGGCTGTGATCGTCTTTGTGCGGCAAGAATCCCGGCAGCGGTGACGAACATCGGAGGTTCGGCATTCTTCAATTGCCAGGCCCTGACGAATCTTGTGGTTCTCGCAACGATCGGGAAAATACCGAGGAACATGTGTTCGTTTTGTTGCGGTTTGAGACATGTTGAGCTTCCGAACGGCCTCGCTGAAGTCGGGGATATGGCCTTCCGCGGCTGTCGGTCGCTTCAATCCATTGGCATTCCAAGCTCAGTGCGGAGAATTGGTCGAGGAACTTTTATCGGATGCAGTCGGTTGTCTGGCGTTGAATTGCCGAAGGGGATGGAACTTATTGATGGGTTCGCCTTTTATGGGTGTTATGATTTGAGGCGATTGGTCTTGCACTCGGTGCCTGCGGAAATAGGTGCGGGTGCGTTTAGGGATTGCCACAATTTAAAAGGGTACGTTGTTGCTGACGGTTTTCGGACTAATACTCTGTATTCGGTGCCTTCAGATCGGGAAATCTCGGTGGCGAACATTGGTGACGCTGAACGCTTGGTCGGAAATTATGAAACCGTCGACGTTGCGCTGCTTGCCGCCGATAAGATTGGCGATGCGGAGCCGGAGCGAGGGATGTTTAAGGGCCTTGAACAGGTGCTTAGGATTGCAGCGGACGGTATGGTCGATGAGATGTCGGACAAGTGTTATCCAGTTGGGAAGATAGATGCGCTTGCCGCGAATTTGTTCAGACTGTCTGAACAGGACGGCGCACAGGCTATCAAGGACTATTTTAAGTCCTATTCGGCGGCGTCTGTGGATGTTGGAGATAAGCTGATAGCGAATTTGTCCATTGAAGATGATATCGCAATTACTGTCTGGTTTCGGGATGAGAATCTGATTAAGATTGCGTTGAGCGACGGACTAAAGGAGGTGGCCCGCCGAAAGCTGAAAAAGGAAGATGGTGTGGTTGATGAAAGCGCGTTGAAGTGGCTGAAATGATTGGCGGCTGCGAGGGCTGATGGTCGGCGGCAATTTGGTCGCGGCGAAGCTGCTGTCGTACTTCTGGCCACCAAGTCGGTTGCCGTTGTCTTTGTGGGACATTCGGGTCAGCCCTAATGGTGGAGTTATGGTTGTGGAGTAATGACAAGGTCCGCCTTCCCTTGGCCAATAGATCGTGGGGCCAGGCCCCGAAAAGATTACTGAAAATAGAGGCGAATCTTAGTTTTATGTGGCGATAACCGTTTCCGGCCATGGATCCGTCGTGATTGACGCGGAGGAAGGTCTGAGTTCCATGTGGACAAAATTCCCACTTTTAATTAAAACCGGGAATTGGCAGCGAGCGGCACGACGCGCCGACTATGTACGCATTTCACGAAGTGTGGTCAGGCGGCGAGCGTTTGCGCTAAGGGTGCAGCGAAAGTTTTATGCGGCACCAATGCCGTACGGCGTAGGTTTGACACGGAAAGCACGGAAACGCGGGTGTAAGCCGAATCGCCTTCGGTTTTCGGCTTCCCCGCGTCACTGAAATTCGCCATGCGGGCGAAGAACACGGATTAACGCGCGAAGCTCCGTGTCTTTCGCCCGCAGGGC
>JAZQPN010000381.1:0-1543 GCA_045628585.1 Bacteroidales bacterium
GCCATGGTCGAGATAAAGCATGGAAGTGACGCCATCGAAGCGGAACCCGTCGAAATGAAAGTCCTCCAACCAATAGCGGATGTTTGAAAGCAGGAATTGCAGCGTTTCGGTCTTGCCGTAATTGAAAAGCTTTGAGTCCCAAAGATTATGGTTGCCGCGTTCGCCCGCGTGCAGATATTGCTGGTCGGAGCCATCAAACAGGTTGATGCCTTCGCGGATGTTTTTCACCGTGTGCGAATGTACCAAATCCATGATGACTTTCAGTCCCATGCCGTGTGCCGTATCGATGAGCTCCTTTAAGTCTTCGGGCGTGCCAAAACGCGAACTCGGCGCAAAGAAATTGGAGACGTGATAACCGAATGAACCATAATACGGATGTTCGGCTATGGCCATGATTTGCAATGTGTTGTATCCGCTTGCCTTAATGCGTGGCAGAATGTTTTTGGTGAATTCCCTGTAAGTTCCGACGCCTTCCTTTTCCTGCGCCATACCGATATGACATTCGTAAATCATCAAAGGCGTTTCGCCTAAATCGGGCGATTTGTTTACAAAAGCGTATGGTTTTTCGGGATTCCAAAACTGCCCCGCAAAATCCTTGTTGCCTTCGTCTTGAATGACTCTTTTAATGTAAACGGGAATGCGCTCGTGCTCGCCAATGGCCGATTGCACAAGCACTTTCAGCTTGCTTCCGTGGACGAGTTTCTCGTGAAAACGGCTGTCGGGCAAAAAAATCTCCCAAACACCGTTACCTATGTTTTCCAATGGAAATTCATAGCGGTTCCAGTTGTTGAAATCGCCCATCAGCGAAAGGTAATGTGCGGCGGGAGCCCATTCGCGGTACCACCAGCCTTTGCGGCGTTTGTCGTAGTTGAATCCCAAAAACTGATGCGCCGTGGCGAAGGCCTTCAAGCTGCCGAAATGTTCGCAAATGTATTGCAGGCGGTTCTCAAAACGCTCGTGGCGCTCATCAATTTGTCGGCTCACAGGCTCTAACCAGGAATCTTGTTGCACGAGAGGAAGCATGGCTTGTAAATTTGCCTACAAAGATACACTTTCTTTCGTATCGAAATCAATGATTTTCACTTCGCTTGGCGCAAGGTGAATTTGAACGTGTTCGCCATCTAAGCCACCCATTCCGAAATCATTGTGATTCTGATAACCCATGAGTTGCAAGGCATCTTCGGGAACTTTCACAGTGATGTCTCTGTCCTCATTTCTATTGAAATTCACCACGATAAGCAACCGCTCCGCATCGAAATAACGCAGGAAAGCATACACATTTCGAGGGTCGAAATTGTTGTACCAAGGATTGCACCACATCAAATCGTAAAATGCGCCTTTGCCGATAGCGGAATGCTGCAATCTGAAATTCAACAATTTAGAATAAAAGTTCAGCAATTCGCTCGGTTGGTCGAAAGCACCGCCATTCATCCACTGTTGATGACGAGGCATATTCCAATAGTCGAAAATGGTGGTGCGGCCATCGTCGCCACTATAGCCCGAAACGCCCTCGGCCTCTTCCCCACTCTCTTGCCCGTTATAA
>JAZQPN010000382.1:0-4912 GCA_045628585.1 Bacteroidales bacterium
GCCTGGGCCTGGAGGTGGAACAGGAGCACCGCCCCATGTGATGAGGGCACCGTAGTCGTTGGCATTGTTCCAGACATATTCGCCGTAGATGTCAGCACCTGCAGCGCAGTCGTCTGATTCAGTGCAAACTGGGCAGCTCATACTGTAGTATTCGTTATAGTCAGGAAGTTCTGCTCTGCCATCGTAGATGATGCGTACGCAGTATTCGTGTTCGCCGCTTGCTTCTTCATCGGTGTATTCGCTTGTCGGGTAAGCAACTTCAGCAAGCCATTCGCCGTCGCGGAAAATCATGGCGCCGAGAACGCCGCCTGTTGGCTCTGGAGGAACAGGAGTGCCGCCAGTAACGAGTGCGCGGATCATCCATGTGTATGGCAGATCGTAATCAAGTGCATGTTCCCAAGTGCTGCCGTCGAGTGACAGCAGGTCAGAATTCGGTTCACCGACATAGTCGCAGCCGCACATCGGGAAACCGATGCCGGTGGCATTGAAGACAACCCAGATGTTCTGGGTACCGTCGATAGCTACAGGAGCACTTAATTCGATGTCATGCCAATTGTTGTCGCCGGTAATGTACTGTGAACCTGAAGCAACGAGTGTGCCAGGAGCTGATGTGCCGCCAACATAGACTTCGACGTTGTATGTGCCGTCGTAGTTGTTGCCGTATTCGTCATCATCAGAAACCCACTGGCCGACCTTGGTGATGTTCTGGCCAACGTATGCTGCAAGAGATGTTGCCGGGTACATGTTTGCCCACCAAACTTGGCCGCCTTGTGTGCCGACTGCGCCGCTATAGCTTTCAGTGCAGTACTGGATGTATTCGTCGCGGTCGCTCTTTGCGCCGGATGTCAGTTCGATATCATCAACGCACATGATGTACTGGTCATAGCAGTCGAAGTGACGGATTGCGATGTACTTCTGTCCAGCGTATGCGCTCAGGTCAACAGTGTAGTTGTACCAGTTGCCGAGTCTGAGACCTTCGCCGTCGCGTGATGCGCGATCGCCCGACTTGAAGTTACCCTTGGCGGTCAGCGTCCATTCGTTAACCATTGTCCAGTCGCTCGTGCCGTTGTCTGAAACGAACACGCCGAAATGGTCAGCCGGATAGCTGGCGTCGGTAGCTGCAGCCCAGAAGCTGAACTGTGAGCCGTTGACGATGTTCACCTGAGGTGAAACGAGATATTCGTCAGGATTTGCTGCACCGAAACCATTGACGTACGAACCACTGCAGATGGCGTTAGTGCCGTTGCGGTACCAGTCAAGGGTCAGGCCTGCATAGTATGTCCAGGTTGTTGGAACGGCGCTGGTCAGGCACCAGGTAAGACCGTCGTTGTTGCCATCGATGACAGTCCATCCAGCAGGCAGACCTGATTCAAAATCAACGATAAATTCGTCGCCATCGCCGATTGGAGGTGGAACAGGACCCGCCGGGTAGTTCCAAGTAACGGTCTGACCTTCTGCTACAACATCTTGAGCTTCTCCGTAATTTTCACATGGCATGTACTGCCATTCGACTTCAGAAAAATCACTTGCGCCAGTGCTATAGATGGCAACGACCTTACAGAGGTAGTTTTCACCTTCGGCAAGTTCGTCAACTGGAAGTTGAATGAACGGATTGGTAGTATTGCCGTCAAAAATAAGAGCACCGTTGAGTTTGCTGCAAATAACCTTGAATCTTTCGAGGTGACGGTCGTCGCTCTTGGCACTATTGGTCAGGGCAATGTCATCGAGACAAATCAGGAACTGGTCGCTAACGTTGAAGTGACGGATAGCAATCCAAACCTGCTGGCCAGCGTATGCGCTGAGGTCGCAAGTGCAGTAATACCAATTGCCTGCGCGGTTGCCTTCGCCGTCGCGAGTAGCGGCTGGGCTAGCCTTGGCACCGCCCTTAGCGGTCAGTGTCCATTCGCTGATGGTAGTGAAGTCAGCTGCACTGGTGTTACCAGTCGTTGAAACAGCTACGCCAAAGTGTTCGGCCGGATAGTTTGCATCCTGTGCGCAAACCCAGAAGCTCAAGGTTGAACCGATTCCGATGTTATACTTTTGTGGTGAAACGATGAGGTTGTTCGGATAAAGAACCGCATGCGTAGCATTGCAGAATGATTCGCTGCAGAGGTGACCGGCACCGCTATGGGATGTGATGGCCATTACACTATGCATGCTTTCGCACTGTGAACTATGATACCAGACTTCGCCGTCGCCGTCAGCATCAATGTTCGTCCAGCCGTCGAGACCGCTGTCGAAACCGAATTCGAAGGTGTCGCCTTGCTGTGGAACTGAGTCATGACTATCCCACATAGCCCAGCCTGTGTGTGAAACATAAAGATTGTTGACACCATAAATGATTTCCGTCATCACGTAACGGAGATCGGTGGCGTCCCAAATGCTGACTTCTTCAATTATAGGCTCATAGCCTTCATTAGTCAATATGATTTCATAATCGCCACGGCGGAATGTGTCCCATGAATAGTAACCTGTCTCATCAAGTGTGACAGAAGCAACTGGGTGCATTTCCTGTTCGGATTCGTTGATATTGCGGAATGTGACATTGACACCTTCTGGACTATCAGCACTATTCAGCAAAACGGTGAGGTTAACTTGACCATCGGTAAGATTCATATCCTTGTCAAGACAGTTCGACCAAACGATTTCCGATTCTCTAGGTTCCTGAAGGTTTGTAGGACCAGGATCAGGACCTGGAACAGGAGCACCATTAAGTGGGAAGCAAAGTCCTCCTGCTTCAACGAATTCGCAAATGAATGTAACGGCAGCTGTGTTCAAATCGATAATGAAGAGGTCATCGGATGCGAAAAAATCGACTAAATGCGTACATCCCCAATAGCAAGTACCAGTAGCATAGTCGATGGCAGCCGACTGAACATAATGAGGCATAAGGCCTGTGCTGCCTACAAAAGTAATCTCAGCATTTGTTTTGTCGACTTTATAAAGATCACCTGTATCCATCTCTATGACATAAAGCTGACCGCTAAGATCGCAGACAAGACCACAGGCAGCATCAATATCCATACTTCCAACAGGTGTATAAATGCCAGAAGTCAAATCAATGCGATACAAGAGATTGTTGAAAATTGATACGCCAAACATAGTGTTGGTTGTGTAGTCGTAAGCCATTTCACAGATGACGTTGGCTTCACCGGCATAAACGCTTGAAAGTTGTTCACCGGTTATCGGATCAAAAGTAATGAAATTACCATCTGCAGTGTATGCGTAGATGGTATCGTCAACAATTTCACCAGCAGAGAAAATGCCTGGTAGAGGATTCAATACCGTTACATCTTGCGGATGATCCATATCCAAGACACAAAAACCTGACGGAATAATTGTATCATAATCTGGACTCACTAGACCAAATAGGCTATTGACATAACCGATGGAACCACGGAATGGGTTGGCGTTCGTGCCTTCGTGAACCTTGACCGGAGTGTTACGGAAGCCCATCTGTTTTTTTGCGCCTTTTTTGGAAACAGGTGCGTAAGCCATCATGTTATCAACCGAATTGCTTTCAACATTAGCCCAAGTGATAGCACTTTCACGGTTGCCACCATACACACAGCCAACGCCCCACTTGTAAATGCCTGGTGCAGCATCTGGCCATGATACGTCAATGTAAACTGTGTCGTGCAGTTCGCAGCAAACGACTGTTGTGTTTTCTGTAGTGTAAGGACCGTCGTTGTAGCAGTCGGTGCGGTAGACGCGGAAGTACTGGAAGCTACGGTTGTTGCTCATGGCTTTGCCGGTAACGACTGGTTCGGTCTGAGCCGGGTCGATGGTGAGGTCGCTCAACGAAGCGTTGCTCAGGGTGTAACTTGGTTCGATAGCTTCCACAGTCATATTGTTGGAACTGAGGACTCTGTTCTTAGCGCCATCGCTGACGTATGCACGGATCATCCATGTATAAGGCAGGCCGAGAGCTGCGACATCGTCCCATTCAACACCGTCGATGCTGATGAAACGGCCGTTCGGGTCGCCGGTATCGTCGCAAGCTGATGCAACATACTGGCCGTTGTCGTTGTTCATGATAACCCACAAATCCTGTGTCGGATTAATCGGAAGGGCCGAGGTCAAAGTGGTTTCAACGAAATCGCTGCTGCCTGTGCAGGTGTATGACTGCTGGTGGATCAGGGTGCCAGGTGCGGTTGCGCCGCCTTGGTAGATCATGACCTTACCTGTGTGTGCTTCATAGTCGAAGAGGCTCACCTTGGTCAGGCTGCAGCCTGCGAAGCCGGCCATCATGCTGGCTGGGAAGCGGACGCCCCACATGAAGGAACCGCCTGCTGTCAAGCCAATAGCATCAACATTGACGCCGTTGTCGTAGTAAATCCAACCTGGTTCGAGTGGCTGTGCATCGTGGATGAAGTCGATGTAGTCGATGTAGAAGCGGTCTTCGCCTGAGTTCACCGAACCGTCCTTCGTGTATTCCCACTTGAAGTTGTGTTCACCTTCGGTGACTTCGTATTCCTTCAGTGTCCAGTTGCTGGTGCCGGTGTAGGTGCCCTTCTGGACGCCGTCGATGTAGAAGTAGGCGTTGTCCCAGCTGCTTTCGCAGGAGACTCTCTCATAGAAGCTCATCAGACCGTCGCGTGGGATTTCAACGGTGACATCGATTGATGAGGTTGAGGAAGCCACGTTGTAGTTGGTTGACCGCATGCAGTAGGTACCTTCGTACGGGTTGGTGGTCGTAATTTCAAATGGATACTGGGCAGGGATGTTCCAGTCGAACTGCGAGAAGTCGCCGGTCTCGAAGTTTTCGATAATCGAGCTCATCACGTTCCAGCCCCAGTAAACCTTTACGTATGGGCTTTCTGGATCTTCCGGATCAGGATAGTATTCGGCGATGACTTCACCGACTGGAGTGTAGACTTCGTCCATGATGAAGTTGATGTCAGGAGTGAGT
>JAZQPN010000383.1:0-6850 GCA_045628585.1 Bacteroidales bacterium
GAAGCACGAATCAAGCCGGTCAAGTTGAAAGTGACGGTGGTGAGGAACATGCCGGGGATGACGATAACCATGTATTCGCGGGCAAAGGCAATGGTTTCGGGCGTTGCGCCGAACATGGTAAGAATCTTATCCATGAAAGCATACGAAAAAGAGGTGAACAAGGCACCGAAGAAAAATGTCAGCAAAAGGCTGTTGCCCAATATCTTCTCTGCCCAACGCACGTCTTTCTGTCCCAAAACGATGGACATTCGTGCTGAAGAACCTGCACCGACCAAGGAGCCGAAAGCATGAATGATGTTCATAATCGGCATGGTGATGGCCAAGCCTGCAATGGCTAATGAACCAACACATTGCCCTAAAAATACGCGGTCGACAATGTTATAGACCGATGCAATGACCTGACTGATGATGGCAGGCAGGGCGTAAATCCACAATAATCGCTTTATACTCTTGGTTTCTAACTCTTTAGTCTTGTCTAACTGTTCCATTCTACACGTTTTTGAGGGCGCAAAATTACAGAAAAATGAGGTTGAAAACACAAAATTCTGAATAATGAATCTTTGTTTTTGTTGTTGAAATTTTGTGGGTACAAGTTGCTTTGGTTTCAAGAAAGTATTATCGGGTTCGACATTGAAAAAACCATTCCAGATTCCGTTTGCTGTTTCAGAAGGAGTTCCATAGATAAAATCCAAAACAATCTCAATGAGGCAAATTGTGTTAAATCGGTGGATTTTGACGACAAGTTCAGATATTTTACTACTTTTGCAATTCAATTTGCAATAGAAATCATTTAATTAAAATCGTAACATTATGACTACAAATTCAAACAACGTTAAGTCAGGAAAAGGTAAAGGCCTCATCATTGTTTTGGCCGCAATCGCATTGCTGGTGCTTTGGGGCATCCGTGTTTACAACAACTTGGTCGGCAAGCAGGAAACCGTTGAAACTGCGGTCGGTAACGTTCAGACCGCCTATCAGCAGCGTGCCGACCTGATTCCGAATCTGGTCGCTGCCGTGAAGAGCTATGCCGAATACGAGCAGGAAACCTTGACCGCCGTCGTCGAGGCAAGAGCAAAGGCAACATCAATGACACTCGATGCCAACAATCTGACAGAAGACCAACTGAAGGCTTTCCAAGCCGCACAGGACCAAATGTCGAGTGCTTTGTCGCGCTTGCTTGTCACGATTGAAAAATATCCTGACCTGAAGGCCAATCAGAATTACCTTGACTTGCACAGCCAGCTGGAGGCTTGCGAAAACACCATTGCCAACGCAAGACGCGAGTTTAACGCCACGGCAAAAGATTATAACACTTACTTGCGCCGCTTCCCGAACAACATCATCGCTAACTTCGGCAATTTCGACAAGATGCCTTATTTCGAGGCTTCAGAAGCTGCTCAGAATGCACCAAATGTTGGTGATTTGTTCAATAATTGATTGATAATAAATGAAATAATAAGAGACGTAGCACGCTAAGTCTCCACATGTTTAGGCGCGGGATTTGTCCTGCGCCTATTTTGTTATATGCCATTCATCCGTCAAGTCGATGTCCCAGCCGGCCTTCAGGTCGAGTTCATTCTTGTAGTCGATGACGGTTTCGGGCAGGAAATGACGATGGAAATTGCCAGTGCTCCATTTGCCGTTGGCATCGGCATCGAGAATGGCTTTTAGCTTGTATTTGCCTGGAGTAAGATACCAGAATTCAAGTTCCCTTTTTTCGGTAACAATTTGCGTGTCAACTACTTTTCCTCTGTCATTGAGCAATTGCACTACGGTTTGCGGTACGTTTTCGGGAGGGACCACGGTGATGAAAATGTTGCCGAAATCTTCATCCTTGGCCAAATGGAACTTGAGACTGATGGCTGCGTTGGTGCGTTGCCTGATGCTGAAAAGCACTGAATCAGGAATGGAAATGCTGTATTCCTTTTCAGTTTCCAGTTTGTTTTTCAACTGGTAACGGAACCCGAATTCATCGGCTTTTTCAAATTCCGGTTTTTCGTTCAAGGTGTCTTGGCCGGCAAGGAAAAGCACTGAATCGGGAAGCTGGAAATCGAGCAAAGGCTCGCCAAAGCTTAAAGTCAGCACGCTTTCGGGCATGATGCAGTTGTTGACAATATTGTTTGCAACTTTCAGGTTTTCAGACTTTTTGCCTTTTTTGTCCTTGGAAATCAGACTGTAACGTGTCGAATCGTTAATAAGGGTGTCGTATTTAACCTGAACCCAAAGGCTATCCTTGACCTTGGGCGTAAAATACCAACATACGGTATCGAAATTGGCGGAATGTACTTTGACGATATTGAAAGTGTCGGGCAAAGTCTCTGGCGTTTCAATCAACACGTTTTCAGCAGGTTGACGGAAGACGAAACGCAGCAAGCCTTCCTCGGCAAGTTTCTTTTCCAACAGCATTTGCGTGGTGTCTTCTTCGGTGAACATGTAAAGCGTTAAGTCTCTTGCCTTCATGTCGTAAATGCGTTCGGAAACCGTGTCGGCAACGGATGGCTTGACGACAGAATCTATCGCAACGTAAAGTGAATCATTTAGTTGCAATGAATCTACAGCATGAACCAGAGTGGTATCGGCTTGAATTTTTTGCGGTTGCTTGAGTGGCACGGCTGCGACCAAAGTGTCCAAAAAAGCCACCTGTTCGTTGGGCAAGTCGAAGTAAGAGTTGGAATTGACATCCTTGATGGCAAAGACGAAATATTTTTTGTCGGCTAAGCCCGTAAAATTGAATTTTCCCTCCTTGTCAACCTTGGTGATAAAATCGGGTTTTGTGGTCAAGGGCAAAGTGTCAAGTCCTTCTGAATTACCATAATATAAGGTGACGAAAGCATCATCGATGGGTTTCTTTTCATCGGCGGAAAGCAGTTTTCCAGCAATGGAAAGCGTGTCGAGAATGTCGCCCGTCGAAAAACTGTAGATGTAATCCTTAAACTCGTTGTTTTCGTGCAGATCCTTGATGGCGTCGCCGAAATTGATGGTGTAGGTCGTGTTTGATTTCAGTTCTTCCTTGAAACGGATGACGACGGTTTTGTTGACTAATTTGATGTCGGGATTTTCTTTCAGTGGTGGTGATATAATCACTTTCTGCTTGGCGTTTTCCAAAGTGACATATTCGTCGAAAGTGATTTCGATTTTCTTGCTGTTGAAGTTAACGGATTGATTTTCAGGTATTGCTTCGACCACAACGGGCGGCATGGTGTCTTTCGGGCCTCCCGTCGGCGTGACCATGTTGGCGCATTGCTGCAGCAGCAAAACGGAAAGCAAACTGCTGAAAATGAATAGGCCGTATCTCAATTTGCGAAACATGGCGCAAATTTAGGAATAATTGTAGTATTTTTGCGTTTTAAAACTATGAAAATGTCGGAAAGAAAGTCAAATAAGCGCCGTGTGGCTGGCTCTTACGCCATGTCGTTGATGAGTATCATGCTGGTTTTGTTTCTGTTAGGTGTGTTTGCCTTGCTGATGATGCACGCTCAGAAACTCTCCAACCATATCAAGGAGAACATCGGTTTCGAAATCGTGATGAACAGCAACGTGAAGGAAGCCAACATTTTGTATCTGCAAAAGGAACTTGATGCCATGCCCGCCGTGAAGTCGACGGAATACATCACCAAGGACGAAGCCATCAGGCGCTTGAGCGAAGATTTGGGCGAAGATTTCCTGCAATGGCTTGGCAATGAGGAAAATCCGTTGTTGCCTTCCATCGATGTGCGTTTCAATGCGGATTATGCCAACATCGACAGCCTGACGATAATTGAGTCGCAACTGCTTGAAAATGAAAATGTAAAAGAAGTCTATTATCAGAAATCGCTTGTCGAGGTCATCAACCAGAACATCAAGCGCATCGGCATGGCGCTGATTGCGGCCAGTATCATTTTGCTTGTCATTGCCATTTCGTTGATTCGCAACACAATACGCCTTTCGATTTACTCAAAGCGATTTCTGGTGCGCAGCATGCAGCTGGTTGGCGCCACCGAATCTTTCATCCGCAAACCTTTTGTCAAGACAGGAGTGTCGCAGGGTTTTTTTGGTGCGGTTTTAGCTGATTTACTTTTGGTTGCAATGATGTATTGGCTCAACAAGCGTATCCCTGAATTAGCATTAATACAAAGTGCCGAAATTACGCTTTGCATTTATGCCGGCATTATCGTCATCGGGATTATTTTGGCGAGCATTTCGACCAGCACGGCTTTGAGAAAATATCTGAATGCACACATTGATAAGCTTTATGCGTAAAAATTCATATCTTTGCAAAAAATTTGAGTTATGGCACAAGAAACAAATAAAAAAGTAGCTGTAGAAAACGCGGGCAACCAAAACGCCATGCCTTTTGGCAAACAGAATTACATCATCGTGTTGATAGGTCTCGCCCTCATCGTTTTGGGTTTCATCCTGATGATTGGCGGCGGTTCGTCAGACCCAGATGTATTTAACGAAAAAATGTTTGATTTCCAGCATATTACATTAGCACCTATCTTGGTATTGGCTGGTTTTGTCATCGAAATCGTTGCCATTTTCTGGAAGCGCAAGTGAGGGGATACTCATATCGACAATGGGCAAAATCAAATTTTAAAAGGATAAATGAGATTCCCGTCCCCGCCTTCGCGAGGAGGACGGCGGGAATGACGGCCTCAAAACAAGGCCGTCTAAAGAGTACGCAAATCAACCCAAGCAAACAACAAATCACTATGGAAAAGACCCCTTTCTTTCACGCCTTATCAATCGATGAAGATGCCTGCATCGGCTGCTCGCATTGCATGAAATCGTGCCCTACCGAGGCCATTCGCGTTCGCGAGGGCAAAGCCGTCTTCTTGCCCGACAAGTGCGTCGACTGCGGCAACTGCTTCAAAGCCTGCCCGACACACGCCATTTACGTTGAACAGGACGACTTCGATTCCATCTTCAATTTCCCATGCCGCGTTGCCATCGTCCCAGCCATTTTCATGGGACAATTTCCGAACGACATCTCCGTTTCGCGCATCTACGGCATCCTGAAGGAAATCGGTTTCACCCACGTGATTGAAGCCGAGTCATCCATACCGATTTACACGGCGGCAAAAAACAAATACGCCAACGAACATCCCGACATCAGGCCGCTCATCTCGACATTCTGTCCGGCCATTGTGCGGCTGATTCAAGTCAGGTTTCCAAGCCTTGTCGAAAACCTGATTCCTTTGAAAGCGCCTATCGACATCACGGCCAAGTACATCAGGCGGAAAATCAAGAAGGAATATGAATTGGACGACGACCAGATTGGCCTGTTCTACATCACGCCTTGTGCAGCGAAAATCGCTGCCGTAAAGGCTCCTGTGGGCGAAGAGAAATCGAGTGTTGACGGGGTCATCAATATGGATTCGCTCTACAACCGCGTCTATAAGAAAATCAAGGAACAAGGAAAGAAAATCAAGGAACAGAAACTGCCCATTTCCCAACTTTCGGCCGACAGCGTGCTGACTTCGCTCACCAACGGCGAGCGGCGCCTCACCAACGTACAGCACTCCTACGCCATCGACGAAATCGCCAACGTTACCGAATTTCTTGAAAAACTGGAAAACGAAGAAATCGAAGATGTTGATTTCCTTGAACTTCGTGCCTGCGACCAAAGTTGTCCGGGCGGCATACTGACCTGCGACAACCGTTTCATCATGTGCGAGCGTGTCTTTGAAAGAGGCCGCAAAATCGCCGACCGTGAACGAAAAGGCGAACAGACCAAAGATCACGAAATGGAACAGGAACGCGTTTATTTGTCACGCGACCTTCACGTCGACCCTATCAAGCCTCGCTCCATGCTTGTCCTGGACGAAGATATTTCAAAGGCATTGGAAAAAATGAAGAAAATCAACGAAATAAGGGCCATGCTTCCACAAACCGACTGCGGCATTTGCGGTGCGCCGACTTGCGATGCCTTGGCTCATGACATCGTTTGCCAACATGCCGAACTCACCGATTGCGTCTTCATTCAACGCAACCTTGAAGCCCGCGGCAACATGGATGTTGAAGAATCCCTGAAAATCATGGAAGTGATTTGGGGCGAAGAAAAGATGAACAACTATGTGAAGAAAAAGTGATTTCCGAAAACTTTGGGCCATTATCACAAAAAAGGCAATCCTGACTTCCGTGAGTTGGATTGCCTTTTTCTCTGTTGCTGAGCTTTTTGCATTGTCCCCAAAATGATGTTTGGATTGTGGACATTAGTTTTTTCTCGATTTTCTGCAAAAAAAGGAAAACCGTGAAAAGCGCTTGCTGCGAAGCCAAGCCCATTCACGGTTTTCGTGCCTGAATCACAAGCGGTTATCAGTTGTAATCCTGAACGAGACGGACTGAGTAGCCATAGTGACGCATTGCGTTGCCTTGCGGAGTGTTATCAGCACCATTTTGGAATTTCAAATAATATGCCTTGTTGTTTCCGTAATTTGTTATGGACCAATAGTTTCCGTCGGAACCAAATTGACCGTTTGTTCCTTCGCGTTTGCCACATGCCGGTAAGAACACGGCTCCATTCTGCTCCATCAGCACCCATTGGCTGGCGGTATAAGAATTGGAACTGTAAGAGTTTTGTCCGGGATTAAACGTGATTCCGGCTGGCAGTTCCCAGTTGTCAGGCAGCAATATCAGGCCGTTGATGCCATCCACCTTGCCATGCGACTGTTTCAGATTGTAATCAGGACGAATCTTAATGACGTAATTCCATTCCTCTTTAGTCAAAGTGCGCCAAATTCCGGTTTGGTTGCCGCCATTGCTGATTGCATTGAGAACGCCCCAGTCGTACTGAGTGCCAGCCACAGGGCTGCTTCCGTCGCCGTAATCCGTGTCGGTTGTTGAGGTCATGTAAGGCATCTTGCCGTTG
>JAZQPN010000384.1:0-1896 GCA_045628585.1 Bacteroidales bacterium
ATCGCCCCACCATTGGCGACCGCGCCAAAGATGATTTCATCATCGAGGTGAATATATTCGATTTCAATGCCGATATCTACGGCAAGCAAATCCGCGTGCGCTTCATCGACCGCATCCGTTCCGAAGTGAAATTCAACGGATTAGATGAACTGAAAGCCCAATTGAACCGCGACAAGGATTCGGCAATGAAAATTTTGAAAATGAAGCAATGATGACGGATTCAATATTTAAAATTTAAAGATTCAAGATTTAAGGATTTGAGTCTGTGATTATTAAGAATATGCGGAACGCCTGATTTTAACGTTTCGCATTTTTTGTGTTTGTGAAATTCGCCGAATCCGATTATGTCTTTATATTTCTGGATAAATGGTTGCAACTTGCTGGAAAATATATAATTTTGCAACCGAATAGAAAACTAACGATGAGCAAGTACCAGATTCCATATACCAACGCATGTATCCGAGCTTTTGGAAGACGTTTCAAAATGACGACAAAAGATGCTTTCCAATATCTTTATCGTTTCAAGGGAATCGCTTTTCTTGTCGAATTTTATGAAATAGAGCACCTGCAATCTATAGAGGATGCCGTTGACGACCTTGTGGTGTGTTGCCAAAACAATGGAGGATATTTGGCATGATTTTGTATCACGGAACAAATATGGATTCCCGCGAACTGAACAATCAGTATTTCTTTGGAACGGAGAAGGCAATTAAACTCTTGAAAAGAATATGAGCGACAAACAAATTCAGGAATATCTGTTAAACAGAATCATAGACCAACTTACAGGATTCCTCATCGAAGACCATAATCTTGAATTGGAAGAAGCCCTGAATGTGGTTTACAATTCAAAAGTCTACCTTCTTTTGCAAATCAAGGATGCCGATTTGGTGTCGCAAAGTCCTGCATACATATACGAATTATTGAAAAAAGAAATCGTTTTGAATTGATTATCCACTTTTCGGACGCACGGTGCGTCCCTGCTTTCCACTTAGCCCTCTCCCATTCTCTCATCCGAACTCTTCTTCACCTCTGCCGCATAATATTGGAAGAAATTGAAATTCATGACTTGGGAGATGCGTAGGAGCAAGGCACAATCCAAGGAATTTTTCCTAAAGATTTTATAAATATGGTTTCTGGTGCATGGAAGCTGTGCCGCCAACCACGAAACACTGCGCTTGTCGGCCTTGAGCTGTGCCTCGATGATTTGTCCGATGTGGATGTTGTTGTCGTAGTTTTCCATGACTGAATTTTGCGCAAAAATATCTGAACGAAAGTGATTTATTATCATCCATTTCATCCTTTTTGCGTATATTTGCCGAATCATGTTACCGAATTTCATCATAGAGAAAATCAAGCAGCAATCGGGCTTGTCATTCGACAATGCCAAGGATTTTGAAGTGCTTTCCACTGCTTTTCCCGCCGCCGACAGATTGGGCGTGAACACCTTGAAAAGGCTTTTCGGCTATGCTAAATCGCCCATTGCGCCACGCAAGGCCACCCTCGATGCCTTAGCGCATTATCTGGGCTGCGATTCTTGGGAAAGCCTCAACGGAATGGTGCCAAACGACAGCGAATGGACTGAAAAAGCCGTCTGTGCCGACGAGATAAAGGCAGGTTCTTCCGTCGAGTTGGAATGGTTGCCCGACCGGAAACTGACCTTGCTTTGCATTGGCGAAAACCGTTTCCGCGTTACGGAAAGCCTGAACGGGAAATTGCAGGCTGGCGACGAGATAACCATCTACTATTTCCGCCTCGAACATCCTTTGGATGTCAGCCATATTGTCCGTGACGGCAAGACCGTTTGCGATGCCGATGGCAATGAGCAATGCTATGTGGCAGGAAAACGTAATGGATTGAGAATGTTAAAAATAAGAGAGTAGGCTATTGGCAGTTGGC
>JAZQPN010000385.1:0-5850 GCA_045628585.1 Bacteroidales bacterium
AGGGAAAATCGAACGCTTCGCTAAGAAGTTCTACCTTAACCGCCTGATACAAGGCGTTTTGGTTGGGGCTGTGCTTTGGATTGTGTTCTATCTGCTTATCAACGGATTGGAATATTTTTCCTGGTTTCCGCCGAAAGGACGCTTTTTGCTTTTTCTTTTCCTGATGGTTGGAAGCGCTTTTGTTGCGGTTTATTATTTCCTCATACCTTTGGTTAA
Source organism: Bacteroidales bacterium (assembly GCA_045628585.1). Classification (GTDB taxonomy): domain Bacteria; phylum Bacteroidota; class Bacteroidia; order Bacteroidales; family F082; genus Limimorpha. The sequence goes on from JAZQPN010000385.1 coordinate 217, forward strand.
TCTGATTCGGTTCCGAAAGAAAATGTCGGTCGAAAAGGCGGCATTGCTTATCGGCAAGTTCTTCCCCGATATTCAGGATAAGCTGCTGAACACCATACAGTTGACCTATGATTTTGAGAGTGACAAGGACAACGAATTGCTCTTGGCCACCATCGAGCAGCGAACCGAAAGCCTCTCCCCTGTCAAGTTTACCGATGCCGTCGATCTGAAAGGCAATCTGAAATATCTGGCCGTGTTTTTCGGACTTTTGGCGCTGCTTTTGTGTTTGGTGATTTTCTTCCCGAAATTTGCCGTGCAGCCTACGCAGCGAATCGTCAATTATGAACAGCATTTTGAGAAGCCCCTACCCTATCAAGTCGTTATCAATCAGACGGATATTGAGACAACACAAGGTCGGGATGTGAAGTTCAGTATATCGGTGACGGGCGAACGAATCCCCGATGCTTTCTTTGTGAAAAGCAGTCAAGGCCAACAGATGATGCAGAAAAACTCGGTGAATGAATTTGAATATACCTTCAAAAACATTTACAATGATTTGGATTTCAATGTCGTAGGTGGCGAATACAGCAGTCAGGACCTGCACATTACGGTGCATCCTAATCCGGCGCTTCTCTCCTATCGCTGCGACTTGCACTATCCTAATTACATTCATCGCGAAAATGAGACTTTGGAAGGCAAGACACGCCTGATCGTTCCGCAAGGCACACAAGTCGATTTTCACTTTTTCACCCGCGATGCTGAAAACGCATACATTTTTGCTGATTCGTCGCGTATCGATTTGAATGTCAACGATAACGAGGCTTTGTATTCCTTCACGGCGGCTAATTCCGGAAAGTTCGATTTTCATTTGAGCAACGAATGGATTTCCAACATGGAACCTCTTGCTTTTTCCGTTGACGTGTTGCCCGATGCTTATCCTGACATTCGCGTCGAGTCTTTCGATGAGCAGCTTTCAACCGATGTTTATTTCTCAGGTCTTCTTACCGATGATTATGGTTTTACAAAGTTGACATTCAATTGTTTAATTAAGCATCCGCAGGAAAAGAATGTGGTTAGGTCCATTGCTTTTGATGCTTCGCAGACGCGCACTTCATTTTTCTATCATTTCAATATGGATAGTCTGGGCGTTATGCCTGGTCAGGATATGGAAGTCTTTTTTGAGGTTTGGGATAATGATGGTTTCCACGGACCGAAATCGAAACGCTCCGAGACTTTCGCTTATTACAAGCCATCCGAATCTGCTTTGGATAGCATTGCTGACAAAAACGCAGAAGACATTCTTGACAAACTTTCCCAGAAATCGAAAGAGGCCGACAAGCTGCAAAACGACATTGAGAAGATGCTTCAGGACTTGATTCAGAAGAAGGAATTGGATTGGTCGGACAAGGAAAGGATGAAGGATTTGATTGAAAAGCAGAATGAAATTCAGGAAGAATGGAACAAACTGCAAAAGGAACAGCAGGATTTGAAGGATTTCATGGAAAAGAACGAGGTTGCTAACGAAGACTTATTGAAAAAACAAGAGCAAATCAACAAGCTTTTCGACCAAGTCATTCCTGATGAGATGAAGAAACTGATGGATGAACTGCAAAAGATGCTCGATGAAATGCCGCGTGAGCAGATGCAGCAAATGATGCAGGACATTAAGAAAAACAACCAGTCGATGCAGGAAATGCTCGACCGCAATCTCTCGCTTTTGGAACAGTTGAAAATGGAAAAGGATTTGACCGATTTGGCGGAAAAACTGAATCAGCTAGGAGAGGAGCTGAAGAATCAGGAGAAAGGTAAGCAAGATGGAGAAAAACAGGAAGGAAATGAGGATTCCCGGAAATCGGCAGAGGAAGCTAAGGAAGAGTTCAACAAGATGATGGACGAACTGGATGATTTGCTTGAGAAGAATAAAGACATCCAGCAGCCTTTCGATGTTGACAAAGACGAAGCCATGCAGGAAAGCATTGAGCAGGATTTGAATGACGCTTCGCAACAGGAACAGTCGGGTCAGCAGCAAAAATCGCAGCAAAACAAACAGAAAGCAGGGGAGAAGATGCAGGAGATGGCCAATAACATGTTGATGCAGATGCAGGGCGGCGATATGGAGCAAATGGCCGAAGATGCTTATTTGGTGCGTGTGCTTTTGGAAAATGTGGTTCACGCTTCGCACGAGCAGGAAGACTTGATGACCGAAATTGGTAAAATGCGCACGGATGATCCTTCGCTTGTCGAAAAAATCATTACTCAGAAGGAAATCGCTGATAATTTCACTATGGTTCGCGATTCCTTAAAGAGTATGGCCATGCGCCAGCCGATGATTCAGAATTTCGTTTTTGATGAATTGCATATCATTGATGACCAAACGGGTTTGGCGATGGAGTATTTGAACAACCTGAAACTTTCCTCGGCTGTGAGAAATCAGCAGACTTCCATGATGTCTATGAACAATTTGGCCTTGATGTTGGCCGAATCGCTTGAGCAAATGGAAAACTCGATGAGTATGCAAGGTATGCCTATGCAAAGCAAACAATGCAAGTCGGGACAATCACAAAGTCTTCAGAACATGAAACAAATGCAGCAACAGCTTGGCGAGCAGTTGAAACAGATGCAGCAGCAGATGCAACAGCAAAAACAGCAAGGACAACCCCAATCCAGTTCGATGAGCGAGCAGTTTGCTCGCATGGCTGCCGAGCAGGAAATGTTGCGCCAGGGTATGCAGCAAATGCTCAAGGAAATGAAGGAAAACGGACAGTTGGGCGACGATGGTCTGAATGAGATTATCAAGGACATGGAAAAATTGGAGGAGGACCTCGTAAACAAGCGTATAACGCGCCAAACCATTGAGCGTAATAAGGAAATCGTTTCACGCATGTTGGAGTCGCAGAAGGCCCAGGAAAAGCGCGATCAAGACGAAACCCGAAAGAGCAATGAATTTAAAGGTTCGCAATTCGACCGTAAGATTGATGAATACATCTATGAACAGAGCTTGAGGAAGAATCAAGAATTTCTGCGTAAGAATCCTATCGGATATGCGCCTTTCTATAAGGATAAAATCAACGAGTATTATCTTCGTAAAAATACAAATAATTAGCAAATGATTCGTTTTCAGACCATTGATGTTGAAATGCCAGCCATCGATTATGATGAGGCAAAACTTTGGATTGACGGTGTTGTCAAGCGACACGGCAAATCGGTAGGGGAGTTGTACTATTATTTTTGCAGTGATGATAAATTGTTGGAAATCAATCAGCAACGCTTAGGTCATGATTTTTATACTGATATTGTTACATTTCCTTTAACGGATTGTGAATCAGTTATTTCGAGCGAATTTTGTCTGAGTTTGGATCGTATTGCTGAAAACGCACAGACTTTTGGCCGCAGTTATGAAAGTGAATTGCACCGAGTCATTATCCATGGCGTCCTGCATCTGATAGGCTACGACGATTTGACTGATGAAGACGAGAAAATTATGCGGATGAAAGAAGAGGAATCGTTGGATTTGTTGCAACTTTAATCACGAAAATAACTAATAAACACGTAGATATGTTTGATGGAACACGAATTTTGGTTCGAACACGGATTAAACGGATTGACACGGATTGTTTTGCTCGCAAAACAAAAATCCGAAAAATCAGTGTTATCCGTGTTCAATAAGAAAAAAGGTTGTGTTTTATTTTATGTGTTTTGTTTAAATAATTCAGTATCAATTTTATAGAACTATTGTTTCATGTGAAACACGAGTAAGATGATTTTTGAAGAGTATGATATAATAGTTGTGGGAGCCGGCCATGCAGGTTGCGAGGCCGCAGCCGCAGCCGCAAATTTGGGCAATAAGGTTTTGCTTATCACCATGGACTTACGCCTGTTCGCTTCCATGTCGTGCAATCCTGCCATGGGCGGCATTGCCAAGGGTCAGATTGTGCGCGAAATTGATGCTTTAGGCGGTTATTCGGGCATTGTCTCCGACCGCACCATGATTCAGTTTAGAATGTTGAATAAGTCGAAAGGACCGGCCATGTGGAGCCCGCGTTGCCAAAGCGACAAGATGATGTTTTCGGCTGAATGGCGCAGCATGTTGGAAAAAACGCCTAATCTCGACTTCTGGCAAGATGCCGTTGTCGGTTTGCTTTTTGAGGGCGACCGGGTGAAAGGTGTGGTTGCCAATATGGGTGGTGAAATCCATTCAAAGGCTGTCATTTTGACCAATGGCACTTTTCTGAATGGCTTGATTCATATCGGTGAGCAGCATTTTCCAGGCGGAAGAATGGGGGAGGTTGCGAGTTATGGCATCACCGAGCAACTTAAGGAAATGGGCTTTGAGGCCAAAAGACTGAAGACAGGTACGCCTGTTCGTGTTGACGGCAGAACCATAGATTTCAGTCGTCTCATCGAGCAAAAAGGGGACGACGATGTGGTCGGTTTCTCGTATAACGAACCGTTCAAGATCACGAAACAGCGTAGTTGCTGGATTGCCCATACTTCTTTGAAAGTCCACGATACTTTGCGTAAGGGATTCAAATATTCGCCTATGTTTAATGGGCGCATCAAAGGTGTTGGTCCGCGTTATTGTCCGAGCATTGAAGATAAGATTGACCGTTTTGCCGGAAAGGATGCACATCAGCTGTTTGTCGAACCAGAGGGCTGGACCACTGAAGAATACTATCTGAATGGTTTCAGTTCATCCTTGCCGGATTATATCCAATATGAAGCCTTGCGCCAAATTGAGGGCTTTGAAAACGCAAAGATTTTCCGTCCGGGTTATGCCATTGAGTATGATTATTTTCCGCCTGAGCAATTGCATCATTCGCTTGAAACGCGGAAAATTCATGGTTTGTTCTTTGCGGGGCAGATCAATGGCACTACGGGTTATGAAGAAGCCGCTTGCCAGGGTTTGATGGCGGGTATCAATGCCCATCATCTGATTCATGATAATCAGCCGTTGGTTTTGTCGCGTTCCGAGGCATATATTGGCGTTTTGATTGATGATTTGATTACCAAAGGCGTTGATGAACCTTATAGAATGTTTACCAGTAGGGCAGAATACCGTATTTTGTTGCGGCAGGATAATGCCGACAGCAGATTGACGGAAATGTCCTATAAAATGGGCCTGGCTAAGGAAGACCGTTATCAGCGTTATTTGGAAAAGAAGCGTAAGGTTGAGGAAATCATTGGTTTTTTGAACGAAAACTATGTTTATCCTGATGAAATCAATGGCTTGTTGCAAATGAAGGAATCTTCGCCAATCGACCAGAAAGTGAAATTGTCGTATATGTTGCTGCGTCCTCAGATAAGTCTTTTCGAAATGGTTGATACGCTTTCAAGTCTAAAAGAACGCTATGATTTGGGCGATAGATTTGTGAAGGAATGTGTTGAGGAAGCCGAGATTCTGGTAAAATATGACAGTTATATCACAAAGGAAAATGAATTGGCAGATAAACTGAACCGTTTGGAAAACGTAAAATTGCCTGTTGATTTCGACTATCATAGTCTGACTTCGCTTTCATACGAATCGCGCGAGAAGCTAATCCGCTATAAGCCCGAAACACTTGGCCAGGCTTCGCGAATCAGTGGAATTTCACCTGCTGATATAAATGTATTAGCCATATTTTTAGGAAGATAGAGAATTGTTCCACATGAAACACT
>JAZQPN010000386.1:0-2238 GCA_045628585.1 Bacteroidales bacterium
ATGTTGGCCAAGGCATCTAATTCATTGATGACAATGTCCAAGTTGTCGGTGCCCATGCCTGTCGATAACACGGTGATTCTCTTGCCGTTGAAATAGCCTGTGCGCGTGAAAAGTTCGCGGTTTTGGCGTTTCACTTCGATTTTGTCGAAAAACTCAGCCACCATATCGGCACGGGCTGGGTCGCCGACCAGAATGATGTCGTCGGCGATTTGGTCGGGATGAAGGTTCAGATGATAGATGGCACCTTCTTCATTGAGGACAAGCTGTGATGCTGGGATAGGTTGTTGCATAATGTATTAAATTTGGTTCATGCGGCAAAAGTAGTGTTTTTTTCAAAATGAATGGATATTTCTGTCTCCAATGAGATAAATAGCGTACTTTTGCCGAAATTGTTCAAATATGAAGGAAGTAATTGTAAAAAACATCTCAATCGGTGACGAACTGCTGATTGGTCAGGTGATTAATACGAATGCAGCATGGCTTGGAGAGCATCTTTCCGAGGCAGGTTTTAATCATAAATCCGTCCTCACGATAGGCGATTCCGAAAAAGCCATCTTAGATGCGTTTGAGACTTGTATGGATGCTGATTTGGTGTTGGTTACGGGTGGTTTGGGACCAACTGCCGACGATATTACGAAACCGACTGTCTGCAAGTTTTTCGGAACGGAACTCGTTTTCTGTCAGGAGGCATACGACAATTTGGTTTCCATTTTCAACCGCCGCGGATTCACAATGTCGGAACGCAACCGCGGACAGGCGTTTTTGCCGAAATCATGCACCTATATTCAAAACAGTTACGGAACGGCTCCTTGCATGTGGCTGGAGAAAAATGGTGTCGTCTTTGTGTTTATGCCAGGTGTGCCGTTTGAGATGAAAGGCATCTTCAACGATGAGTTGCTGCCGCGATTCAAGCAACGTTTCAAGTCAATACCTTACGAAAAGCGGGTGATTATGACGACGGGCATCGGTGAGTCGTTTTTGGCTGACAAGATCAAGGATTGGGAAGAGAATTTGCCTGATTTTCTTTCGCTTGCCTATCTGCCGCAATATGGACTGGTGCGTCTGCGCCTGACTGGAAGACATGAAAATGCTGATTTTCTGCATGAGACATTGGACAAAGAAACCGAAATACTCTCCGCATTGATTCGTGAAAATGTCTTTGCCATGGATGACGTGCCGATTGAAAATGTCGTTTTTCACCTTTTAATTAATAAAAGTGCGACTTTTGCCACGGCTGAAAGTTGTACGGGCGGCAATATGGCGCATCGCATCACGATGATACCAGGCAGCTCGGATGTCTTCAAAGGTACGGCTGTGACCTACGCTACCGAATCGAAAACCAATGTTTTAGGCGTACCGAAACAAGTGATTGATGAATTTGGCGTGGTCAGTCAGCAGGTTGTCGAGGCAATGGCCGAAGGTGTCAGGAAGGTTTATGGCGCTGATTATGGCCTGGCTTCGACGGGTGTGGCAGGACCTGGCGGTGGCACGGAAGAAAACCCTGTCGGAACGGTTTGGTTGGGCGTGGCTACGCCTGATGGCGTGATTTCGAAACGTTTCAATTTCGGCAACTCGCGTGAAAACGTGATTGAACGTGCAACCGTTATGGCTTACGAGATGTTGAGAAATGAGTTAGTTAGGAGTTAGGAGGATTTTGGACTTTTAGACCTTTGGACAATTTGACATTTAGACTTTTGGACTTTGGGCTTTTTGAACAATTTTGAACTATTTATCGACTGAAGACTGAGAACCGAAAACTGAAAACCATTACTTTTTGAACAATATTTTTAGGATTCTATGAGACATATAAACAGTTTATTGATAGCGGTTTGCATAATGATTTGCGCCGTCAGTTGTAAAAACAACAAACCCGATTACAAGAAAAAACTGGATGTAAAGACTGCATCGGTTACCGATTTGACATTTAGTCGTTATGAAGATGTGCTGTTCCATCTGGACACGGCTGATTTTCAGGCTGAACTGATGCGTATTCAGAACGATTATCTCCCATTCCTTGGAGGTGATTTGACTAACCCGAATGCGGTACAATACTTGAAGGATTTTGCCACGGACGAATACATGAACATCCTTTACCACAAGGTGAAGACCGCTTTCCCAAATCTGGAATATGTCAAGAAGACTATGGAAGACGTTTATGCGCATTTCAATTATTATTATCCTGAAATTCAGTTGCCTAAAAAAGTGTTCACTTGCGTAACAGGTGTCACCGTTGAGACT
>JAZQPN010000387.1:0-6527 GCA_045628585.1 Bacteroidales bacterium
CGAATGCCCTATCCTGCAATTTGACCTATAGACGGCTTCCGATGGCCGATTTTGCCATTCAAAGTTTTGAACCTATCGCAAACCCAGTGTACATTGGCATTTTCGATACGCTCTTTCCTGCAATTTGACCTATAGACCAAAAAACTTCTCATTTCGATAGGCTCAATGAGCTAAAAATCAGGTTGCTGAGCTTCGCCTGCTGAGCTTGTCGAAGCATCGAAGCACCGAACTAAAAGGTATACTAATTTTGCACACTTACTTAATGTTGCAGTCAGCTAAAAAGCGCTTCTCCCAATTCTTCCCTCAAATACTTCGCCGTATAGCTCTTTTCGCATTGCGCCACTTCTTCAGGCGTGCCTTCGCAAAGGATGGTGCCGCCTCTTTCGCCGCCTTCCGGACCCATGTCGATGATGTAATCCGCCATCTTGATGACATCCATGTTGTGCTCAATGATAAGGACGGTGTTGCCTTTGTCGACGAGTTTGTTCAGCACGTTCATTAGCACCTTGATGTCCTCGAAATGCAAGCCTGTTGTCGGTTCGTCCAAAACGTACAGCGTCTTGCCCGTGTCGCGTTTGGCAAGTTCGGTGGCTAGTTTCACGCGCTGTGCTTCGCCGCCCGAGATGGTCGTAGAGGCTTGTCCCAAAGTGAGATAACCTAAACCGACATCTTTCAATGTCCTGATTTTTTGCACGATGGAAGGAATGTTCTCAAAGAAGTCAACGGCCTCGTTGATGGTCATGTCCAGCACATCGTTGATGGATTTGCCTTTGTAGCGTACCTCTAAAGTTTCGCGGTTGTAGCGTTTGCCTTGACATTCCTCGCAGACTACCGAAACGTCAGGCAGGAAATTCATTTCAATCAGTTTCACGCCCGCACCTTTGCAAGCCTCGCAGCGTCCGCCTTTTACATTGAATGAGAAACGTCCTGATTTATAGTTTCTTATTTTCGATTCTGGCAATTCGCCAAACAGTTTGCGGATGTCGTCAAAGACCTTGGTGTAGGTGGCAGGGTTGGAGCGTGGCGTGCGTCCAATCGGAGCCTGGTCGATTTCGATGATTTTGTCAATCTTGTCCAGACCTTCAATGGAAGCGTAGGGCAGAGGTTCCTTCACGGAACGGTAGAATTTCTTGCAAAGGATGGGGGAGAGGGTCTCGTTAATCAAGGTTGATTTGCCCGAACCCGAAACGCCGGTCACGCAAATCATCACGCCGAGCGGCAGTTTCAAATCGATATTTTTCAGATTGTGTCCCGTTGCACCTTTTAATATTAAGAAATTGTCTTTTAATGCTTTGCGTCGTTCTTTCGGTATCTCAATGCTGCGTTTTCCGTTGAGGTAGTCACAAGTGATGGAATGACCTTGCTCCATTTCTTTTGGCGTTCCGGCAAAGACCACTTCGCCGCCATGCCGTCCTGCGCCAGGACCGATGTCAACTAAATAATCAGCCGCCAGCATGGTGTCTTTGTCGTGCTCGACGACGATGACCGAGTTGCCGATGTCGCGCAATTCCTTGAGCGATTCGATGAGTTTGTGGTTGTCGCGTTGGTGCAGTCCGATGCTCGGTTCGTCCAGAATGTAAAGCACGCCTGTCAGTTGCGAGCCGATTTGCGTTGCCAGTCGGATGCGTTGCGCCTCGCCGCCCGAAAGTGAGCCTGCCGGACGGTTCATGTTGAGGTAATCGATGCCGATGTCAAGCAGAAAATGAACGCGTTTGTCGATTTCGCGCAAAATCTCTTTGGCGATACCATTCTGTCTTTCATTGAGTTGACTTGGCAAATCTTCAATCCACTTGCCCAAACTCAGCGTGTCCATTTCGGCCACTTCGGCGATATTTTTGCCCGCAATGCGGAAATATTGTGACTCTTTTTTCAGACGCGAACCATTGCAAACAGGGCAGGTCTTGTGGTTCATAAACGAACTCGCCCAGCGTGAAATGGAAGCCGGTGCGTCCTCGGTATTCTGCTCTTCAATGAAATTGATGATGCCCTCAAAGTTGATTTTCACCTTTGAAGTGACCCCCAAATATTCGTGCTTGACTTCAAACGACTCGTTGGTGCCGTAAAGAATGACGTCGATGGCCTCGTCGGAAATGTCTTTCATTGGCGTGTCGAGGGTGAAACCGTATTTCATGCCGATGGCTTCCAGTTGCTTGAAAATCCAGCCGCCGCTCTTATATTCGCCGGCCGGCGCCAAACCGCCTTTCTTGATGCTGAGATTAGGGTCGGGAATCAGTTTCTCCTTATCGACTTCGGTGATTTCGCCAAGGCCGTTGCACTTTGGGCAGGCACCGTAAGGCGAGTTAAACGAAAAAGTATTTGGCTCGGGGTCTTCGTAGGAAATACCCGTTGTCGGGCACATCAGCAAACGGCTGAAATAGCGTGGATTGTCGGCACCGTGCTCCAAAACCATCAGCAGGCCTTTGCCGTAGCGGAAAGCCGTCTGCACGGATTTCTTGATGCGTGTTTCTGAATCCGCGTTGACTTCAATTCGGTCGACGACGATTTCAATATTGTGCGTTTTGTAGCGGTCGACCATCATGCCGAATTCAATCTCGCGCATTTCGCCATCAATGCGCACCCTCGTAAATCCCGCCTGACGGATGTGTTCAAACAATTCGCGATAATGGCCTTTTCTGCCTCTGACGGATGGCGCCAAGATGTTGATGCGTTTGCCTTTGAAGTCATTGAGAATCAAATCTGTGATTTGCTCTTCGGTATAGCGCACCATCTTTTCGCCTGTGTTGTAGGAATAGGCTTCGCCGATGCGTGCATAAAGCAAACGAAGGAAATCGTAAATCTCTGTGATGGTGCCGACAGTGGAACGCGGGTTCTTGTTGACGGATTTCTGTTCAATTGAAATCACGGGACTTAATCCCGTAATCTTGTCAACATCAGGGCGTTCCATGTTGCCGATAAACTGCCGCGCGTAGGCCGAAAAACTCTCCATGTAGCGCCGCTGACCTTCCGCATAAATGGTGTCGAAAGCCAATGATGATTTTCCACTGCCGCTAAGGCCGGTAATCACGACAAGCGCATTGCGCGGAATGCTTAAATCAATGTTTTTCAGATTGTTTTCGCGTGCGCCTAAAATCTCAAGGTTCTTATCTTCCGAAAAGTCGTTCATAATTTAATGTAGAGACGTAGCGTGCTATGTCTCAATCGTTTTTATTCAGTTCTGGTCTTTTTGTGCGTTTTAGCAAATTTTCCCGTTGGTATTTTGATTTGGTAACTATTGCCGGCGGAGATGGTCAGTGTATTTGAGCGCAACCAAGGATTGTAATACTTCAGCATCTTGTAATTCGTTCCTTGACTAATGGCGAAATCAACGAGGTTAGGGATGCTTTCGGTTACGGTAACGGTTTTATATTCAAGTGGTTGATACCATCCGTTATCGCTGATTTGGAATCCGTATTTTTCGGGATTCTCCGTGATGACCTTCAAGGCAAGGATACGGAATACATAGCGTTCGGTTTCCTGTGGAAGCATCATGTCGAAATACGAATCGACTTTTTGCTCGCTAATAGTGCGTGTGATTCTGCCGTTGCCACAGTTGAATGCAGCCGCAGCTAAAATCCAGCTGCCAAATTTCCGATAGGATTCTTTCAGGTATTTGCAAGCGGCAACGGTTTCTTTTTCAACATTATAGCGCATATCCACCTCTTTATCGATTTCCAGACCATATTCTTTTCCAGTGCTTTCAAGGAACTGCCAGAAACCGACGGCTTTTGATGGCGAAACCGCATTGGTGAGTGAGCTTTCAATCATCGAAAGGTATTTGAAATCTTCAGGCAGACCGTATTTCTCCATCAAAGGCTCCATCACTGGAAACCAACGTGTTGTGCGCTTCAGCAAGAGCAAGGTGCTGGAGTGTAGATACGAATTGACGAGGATTTCCCTTTCCAGACTTTCTCTGACATAAAACAAATCCAAAGGCACTTCTTCACCGCAAAACTCCAAATGCTCGGGCAACTCGATATCATGCGTTGGATGGTCGATTTTGTCGAAACTCAGAAACTCATGGTCGGTTCCTTCGTAGCGCTCCATCTCGTCGTCGGCATAATTTTGTGCCGTGCAATAGGTAATGGCCGCGACTCCACAGACCAACAGAACCGCCAGACAGCTTATCAGGATAATGTTTCTTTTTTTCATGTCAGAATTGTCTTAATAATTGTTCGTCAAGCAAAGAATAACAGAAATCTTTTAAATAATAATAATTTTGTTCATCCTCACAATCAAAAGCTTACAGCTTATTGCTTAAGGCTTATAGCTTTAAGCAATCGCAAAACTCCCTAAACATCGGCGAAACCTTGTCCTTTTCCGACAAAATCGGGTTTTCAATGTTCCAGTTGATGTTCAAGTCGGGGTCGTTCCAGCGGATGCTGCCTTCTGAAGCCTTGTTGTAGACGTTGGTACATTTGTAGGTGAAAACGGAATTGTCTTCCAGACACACAAAACCATGTGCAAAACCTTCAGGAATCCAATACATGAACTTGTTGTCTTCAGTCAGCACCACTGACTCCCATTGTCCGAAGGTAGGTGAGCCTTTGCGAATGTCAACGGCCACGTCCATCACGGCGCCTTTCACCACGCGGACTAATTTACCCTGTGCGTATGGCTCTTTTTGAAAGTGCAATCCGCGCAAAACACCTTTCATCGATTTCGATTCGTTATCCTGAACGAAATTCATATTCAGTCCCAATGCGGCAAAACGTTCTTTATTATAAGACTCGAAGAAATAGCCTCTTTCGTCCAAAAACACATCGGGCTTAATGACGACAAGGTCTTTTATTTTTGTCTCTATGATTTCCATAATTTATCAAACTATAGCTATTAGCCGTTAGCCAGCTTTGTCCGTAACTGGCTAATGGCTAATAGCTAACGGCTAATACCAATTAAAGGTGTACACATTCATTATAAGCGGCAGCGGCAGCTTCCATCATGCCTTCCGACATGGTCGGGTGTGGGAACACGGCACGGATGATGTCTTCGCCCTTGGCGCCCAGTTCGCGGCACAAAACGGCAGCAGCAACCATTTCAGTCACGTTGTCGCCAACCATGTGGCAGCCCAACCAGTCACCAGTCTTGGCATCAAACACAACCTTGATGAATCCATCGCGGTTGCCGGCAGCAGTAGCTTTGCCCGAAGCGGTGAATGGGAACTTGCCAATCTTCACTTCGTAACCTGCAGCGATGGCTTTGGCTTCGCTCAAACCGACGGATGCGATTTCAGGAGTGGTGTAGGTGCAGCCTGGAATGTTGCTGTAGTTCAATGGCTTCGGGTCTAAGCCGCAAATCTTTTCCACGCAAATGATGGCTTCATGGTCGGCTTTGTGAGCCAGTGCCGGGCCGTGGACAATGTCGCCAATGGCATAAACGCCAGCCACATTGGTGCGGTAGTATTCGTCGACATTGATTTTGCCGCGTTCTGAGGTGATGCCCAGTTCTTCCAAACCGAGGTTGTCGATGTTGGTCTGAACGCCAACGGCTGAAAGCACGATGTCTGCCTCAACGGTCTTTTCGCCTTTCTTTGTGTTGATGGTGCATACACATTTTTCTCCAGTCGTGTCAACGTTGGTGACAGAGGCTTCCGTCATTACGGTCATTTTCAGTTTCTTGAAAGCGCGTTCCACTTGTTTGGAGACTTCTTCGTCTTCGTTCGGAACCACGTTTGGCAAAAATTCTACCAAGGTGACTTTCACGCCCATCGAGGTGAAGAAGAAAGCGAATTCCGAACCGATGGCACCCGATCCGACAACCACCATGCTTTCAGGCAGTTTGTCCAAAACCAAGGCTTGACGGTATCCGATGATTTTTTTGCCATCGATAGGCAGAGCGGGCAATTCGCGCACCCTTGATCCTGTGGCAAGGATGATGTGGTCGGCTTCGTAAAGTGTGGCATTGCCTTCGGCATCAGTCACTTCAACCTGCTTGTCGGCAGTCAGTTTGCCATAACCGGCAATCACTTCAACGTTGTTCTTCTTGAAAAGATACTGAACGCCTTTGCTCATGGTGTCGGCAACGCCGCGGCTGCGTGCGACTACGGCTTCCATGTCGGGCTTCACTTCGCCTTCCAGTTTAATGCCATAGTTTTCAGCATGTTGCATATAGTTGTAAACCTGTGCGCTTTTCAATAAAGCCTTAGTAGGAATGCAACCCCAGTTGAGGCAGATGCCGCCAACTTCGGCTTTTTCGACCACTGCAACGTGTTTTCCCAATTGTGATGCTCTGATGGCAGCCACGTATCCGCCAGGACCGCTGCCTATAACGATAACGTCGTATTTCATTGTATATTTGTTATTTAAGATTTAATATTCAAAGATTTAAAGATTCAAGATTGTGGTATTGATTCATTATTTTGTTCAGAGGTTCCTTCCTGTTTTTCGGCGTCGCGTTTCTCGCAGGCACGCCTGATGAGTTTTGCGGCCAATGCCCAAACGATGAAAAACAGGGTGACGGCTCCAATCCAGACAAATGCTAATTTCCACATGACTTGCTTATATTAAAAGGTATGTTTTTGAGTGGGCAAA
>JAZQPN010000388.1:0-1954 GCA_045628585.1 Bacteroidales bacterium
AAAGCCGCAGCCGACTTTCGAGATGCCGAGTTCGGACGTGCAGCCGAAAATCACCGACCGCAAGTTCGACATCGAGTTGGAAAGACTGAAGGCAACGCCTTATTCCGACAAAAACGAATCGTTGGTGAAACCGACCGAAAATTTCCTGATGGCGGGCTTGGGAACGCGCATTTCGCCTTTGTTCCTCTATCGTCATGATTCCCAACTCACTAAAGATGTGAATTTGGGTGTCGGAATCAACCATTTTTCTTCTTGGCTGAATATGAAGGACCATCCCAATTCGGGCTTTATGAACAACCTGTTTGATGTCAGAGTTGGAGCGAAACTTTCTAATTATCAATTGAATGGAAAGGTGTTTTTCAAGAATGACCTTTATCATTACTATGGTTGCCGCTTGTCTGATTCCTCAAACATGATTCCTGACGACCGCATTGATGAATTTTGCCCGAAACAGGTTTACAACACCCTCGGTTTGAGTGCCGCTCTGAACAGCACCGACACGCATCTTCAGGCTTTGCAACATGCTGTTGGCCTTGATTATCATTACACATATTCAAAGTTGGATTCGCGCGAGCATTTCGTTGGCCTCAACGGAAAGCTGGCCTACGCCGACAGCTGGTGGGGCGACCGCAGCTATCCGCAGCAAGTCGGCCTGGATTTGGGCTTTCAATATGACTATTTCTGTGAACCAGACTTTGAAATGCCGATGGTTGGCTTTGACCGAATATTGCTGAAAGTCAATCCGTATTTTGAGATGAAGGATGATTTCTACAAGTTGCATTTGGGTGTCCGTTTCGATTACACTTCCTCTGATAGCGTGAAGGTGAGTTTCCGTCCCGATGTGCAGGGCAGCCTTTATGTTTTCGATAAGAAACTGGAATTTTATGCTGGTTTGGGTGGCGGAAAACAGTTGCTGACTTTCAGCGAAATCATCGAGGAAAACCCTTTTGTGGGAACGAATCTGCCGCTGCTTTACCGCAATGTGAAGTTGTCGTTTGAAGCTGGCGTGCGCACTACGGTTGCCGAAAAGGTTGACCTTCACGCAGGTGTGCGTTACCGCAATGTGGCAAACGATTATTTCTATGTCATGGATGTAAATGCTCCCGCAAGCATTTACAATGTTTTCAACCAATACACGCTTCTTTACGATAATACGGAAACCGTCAGCGTGACCGCTGATGCGCGTTGCAAGATTGTGGACAATCTGGATGCTGAACTGAATTTGACTTACAACCATTGTACGCCTGAAAATGAAAACTTTGCATGGTATCGTCCTGCATTTGAAAGCACTTTGAAGGCTTCCTATGCTTTTGATGAAGCTTTGTCGTTCAATGCCGCATTGCGCTTTGAGGCAGGCCGTTATGCCAAGGTTCACAAAGGTTATGGCCGTTACGATGAAGTGAAACTGAAAAGCATTTTCAATCTGAGCCTCGGCGCGGATTACAAGCTGAGTGACCAATTGTATGTCTTTGCCAAGATTGACAACATCGCCAATTGCCGCTACCAGATGTTCTACGATTATCCCGTGACAGGCATCCAGCTGTTTGCCGGCGTGAAAATGAAGTTCTGATGGAAACGGATTCCGATTCGAAAAAACATCAATGCAAAATTGAAGAATTGATGATTTAAAGTGCCTTTCCCAAGTATCGGTTTTTATATAAAAACAAAATAATCTTTAAAATAAAGTTATGGATTTCAAACAATTAGCACAACAATACAAGCATGAACTGCTCGATAAGGTGGTTCCGTTTTGGCTTGAAAAATCGCAGGATAAGGAGTTTGGTGGTTATTTCACCTGCCTCAACCGCGATGGTTCTGTTTTTGATACTGATAAGTTCGTTTGGCTGCAAGGCCGTGAAGTCTGGATGTTTTCCGTCCTTTACAATAAGGTGGAAAAGCGTCAAGAGTGGCTGGATTGCGCCATTCAGGGGGCTGATTTTCTGAAGAAAAATGG
>JAZQPN010000389.1:0-5921 GCA_045628585.1 Bacteroidales bacterium
TTTGAATCCTTAAATCCAAACTTATTTCATCATTTTGTGTTTTTTTCCCGCATGGCAAACAATAATTATTTATTTTTGCATCCAGTTGGTCGCGGAAACGGAAAGAAAAACCAGTGCATTATCAAGACGTAAGGGACGGCCTTTGTGGATGATACCCTCCTGCGATAACAAGGATTACCCCTCTATTTTGAGGGGTTTTTTGTTTCCCGTTTCCATAAGCTTTTGAAAGCAAGGCTTTTGTTCCTCTTTCTGATTTCTTCGACATAGAAGTACATATCACCGATTCTCTTCTTATAGACCAAAACCTGATTGTTATGCGAGTTTTCGGTTTTAGGTGATATTTCAACTGTATCACGGTATCGGATAATAATGGGAATCAAAAGATAATCTTCCAGCGAAAGTGCTATTCTGTCGTTGCTATTTTTCCCATGCCGTTTTTCGGCATGTTGTGTTCCTGAAGTTTCAATTATATGTTTATAACCGGTAAGGTCAATTCCGTGTTGTGCGGCCAATCCCTTTAGCTCATCATCCACTTCTTCATCGATGATGGAGAATTTGTAGTCACAACATGTCCCGATAAGCTGAAGAAGATGCTCAAATGAAATTTTTGTCGGGTTCTCTTTATTGAATGGCGGTTTGTTGTTCATCTCTTATCATTTACAGTGCTGCAAAGGTGAGGATTCTGTCGCCATTAATTCGTTGATTAAACGTTTGTAATCGATAGTAATCGCTTGCTGTCGGATATAATTATGAAATATAGATAGTTATTTTTTTATTTCAAAAGAACGACCAAAACTAAAAAAATGCGGAAAGCCAAATCAGCCTTCCGCGTTTTTTATAAAAGAGGAAAGCTACACATCGCTTTGCGCAACTTTCAGCTTTCCTCTCTTCGTTTTGAAACTTATTTCATTGCCTGCACAACAGCAACGGCGACGGCGACGGTAGCGCCCACCATTGGGTTGTTGCCCATGCCGAGGAAGCCCATCATCTCGACGTGTGCCGGGACTGATGAAGAACCTGCAAACTGAGCATCGCTGTGCATACGGCCCATGGTGTCGGTCATGCCGTATGAGGCAGGACCTGCGGCCATGTTGTCAGGATGCAAAGTGCGGCCTGTGCCACCACCTGATGCCACTGAGAAATAAGGCTTTCCAGCCTGAATGCGTTCCTTCTTGTAGGTGCCTGCAACAGGGTGCTGGAAACGGGTCGGGTTGGTCGAGTTACCGGTGATGGAGACATCGACGTTTTCCAACCAAAGGATAGCGACGCCTTCGCGGACATCATCGGCACCATAGCAGTTTACCTTCGAGCGGAGACCATTGGAATAAGGAATGCGTTCAACGACTTTCACTTCACCAGTGTAGTAGTCGAATTCGGTGCGGCAGTAGGTGAAACCATTGATGCGGCTGATAATCTTAGCAGCATCCTTGCCAAGACCGTTCAGAATGACACGCAAAGGCTTCTGACGGACCTTGTTTGCCATTTCAGCAATCTTAATGGCGCCTTCAGCAGCAGCGAAGCTTTCGTGACCAGCGAGAAATGCAAAGCATTCGGTCTCTTCGCGGAGCAGACGGGCAGCCAGGTTGCCGTGGCCCAGACCGACCTTACGGTCGTCGGCAACGGAACCATCGATGCAGAACGACTGGAGGCCTTCGCCAATGGCTTCGGCAGCATCAGCAGCATTCTTGCAGCCCTTCTTGATAGCGATGGCAGCACCGCAAGTGTAAGCCCATTTCACGTTTTCGAAGCAGATAGGCTGTGTTTCCTCTGCCATTCTATAAGGGTCGATACCATTGGCTTCGCAGATTTCATCGGCTTCTTCGATGCTCTTGATGCCATACTGGTTCAAAGCTTTCAGGATGTTGGCCATGCGGCGTTCCTGACTTTCAAATTTTACTTCTCTTCTTGCCATGATGTATCCTCCTTATTCTTTACGTGGGTCAATATATTTAGCGGCTTCGGCAAAACGGCCGTAGGTGCCTTTTGCCTTTTCCAGAGCTTCGTTGGCATCAATGCCTTTCTTCACGAAATCCATGAACTTGCCAAGGCTGACAAATTCGTAACCGATGATTTCGTCGTTAGCATCGAGGGCGACGCGGGTGCAGTAACCTTCGGTCATTTCAAGGTAACGAGGACCTTTTTCCAAGGTGCCGAACATGGTGCCAACCTGGCTGCGGAGACCTTTACCGAGGTCTTCGAGAGATGCACCGATGGCGAGACCGCCTTCTGAGAAAGCCGACTGTGAACGGCCGTAAACGATTTGCAGGAAAATCTCGCGCATGGCGGTATTGATGGCATCGCAAACGAGGTCGGTATTCAGAGCTTCCAGAATGGTTTTGCCAGGCAGGATTTCAGAAGCCATGGCAGCTGAATGGGTCATGCCAGAGCAGCCAAGTGTCTCAACGAGAGCCTCCTGGATGATGCCGTCCTTCACATTGAGGGTCAGTTTGCAGGCACCCTGCTGAGGGGCGCACCAGCCGATACCGTGGGTGAAACCACTGATATCCTTGATTTCCTTAGCGCGGATCCATTTGCCTTCTTCCGGAATCGGAGCGCAAGGATGGTTGGCGCCTTTCTTCACGCAACATTGATGTTGCACTTCTTGTGTGTAAATCATTGTTATTTGTTGATTTGTTTATTGTTTAATTGATTGATATTCTGATAAATGATACAAAATCCATACATTATTCAAGCATGGAAAACCATTGTTTTGGACTGCAAAGATAAACGAAAAGAGCCTTGGTTTGTTCAGCCAAGACTCTTTTTTGGTACCGAAGGCCGGGATCGAACCGGCACGAGTGTAACCTCATCGGTTTTTGAGACCGACGCGTCTACCGATTCCGCCACTTCGGCAACGCTTAAATTGCGGTTGCAAAAGTACAAAAAAATCCGTTTCTGCAAGTTTTTCGTCGGAAAAATTTCTTTCTGCCGATTTTTTCTAAAGAAAAAGCATTTTTATGCGAGACTTACGGCCAAAAAGCCTATTTTTGCAGCCGCAAACACAAAACTACGTCATGTCAGAAAGATTTGTATCAATTTTTGCAGGCAGAGCCACCCACGAATTGGGTGAAAAGATAGCTGCCGCATACGGAAAACCACTGGGTAACGCCATAGTAACGGAATTTTCTGACCACGAATTTCAGCCTTGCTTTGAGGAAAGCATACGTGGCCATCACGTTTTCATCGTTCAGTCGACCATGCCTTCGGCTGACAACCTGATGGAACTCCTTCTTATGATTGATGCCGCCAAGCGCGCTTCAGCCCATAAGATTATTGCCGTCATCCCTTATTTCGGATGGGCACGTCAGGACCGTAAGGACAAGCCGCGCGTCAGCATCGGCTCGAAACTGGTTGCCAACCTTTTGCAGGCTGCCGGTGTCAACCGCGTCGTGACCCTTGACCTCCATGCCGACCAGATTCAAGGTTTCTTCGATATTCCAGTCGATTCACTGTATGCATCAAGCATTTTCTTAGATTACATTAAGGATATGAATATTGACGATTTAATGTTTGCTTCGCCTGATGTGGGCGGTTCAAAGCGTGTATCGGCTTACGCCAAACGCCTTGGCACCGATTTCGCCATCATCAACAAGCAACGCGCCCGCGCCAATGTCGTTGACACCATGACGCTTATCGGCGATGTGAAAGACAGAAACGTCATCCTCGTCGACGATATCATCGATACAGCTGGCACCATCGTCAAAGCCGGCCAGCTGATTATGGACAGCGGTGCAAAGAGCGTCCGCGCATTTGCCACCCATGCCGTTTGCAGCGGTCCCGCCATGGAACGCCTCGACAATTCAGTGTTTGAAGAAGTCGTTGTCACCGATTCCATCCCGTTGCCAGCCAACGCTTCAAAGAAGATCCACGTATTATCAACAGCAAATTTGTTTGCTGAAGTGATCCACCGTATCGAATCATACGAGTCACTCAGTTCATTATTTAAATAATAACTTAATTACTAACACATTAAATTATGAAAACAGTATCATTGAGCGGTTCTCTTCGCGAGAACGTAGGGAAAAAAGATGCTAAGGCTCTGCGTAGAGCAGAAATGGTTCCATGCGTTATGTACGGCGCTGGTCAGGAACAAATCCATTTCGCTACCGAAGCCAAGAACTTCAAGAAGATTTTGTTCACTCCTGAGTGCTACATCATCAACTTCACCATCAACGGCAAGACTTACAGCACCATTCTGCAAGAAGCCCAGTATCATCCAGTTACTGACAACGTCATGCACGCTGACTTCCTGATCGTCAACGAAAACAATCCTATCACCGTGGTTCTTCCTATCGCTTTGGAAGGTACACCAGCCGGCGTTATGCGTGGTGGTAAGATGAAGCAAGGCATCAAGAAGATCAAGGTCACCGGCCTCATCAAGGATCTTCCTGATTACGTCAGAATCAACATCAGCAGCCTGAACATTAACGAAGCCATCAAGGTTAAGGATCTCTCTATCGAAAACGTGACTCCTGTAACTCCTGGCTACACCGTTATCGCTGCTGTCAACACAGCCCGTGGCGTTGTTGCTGAAGAAGAAGCTGCTGAATAATCAAGATTAGCACTTTTACGATAAAAAGCCGTCTTCGGGCGGCTTTTTCTTTATTTAAAATTGAAAAATTCAAAATTTAAAGATTGTGCGAAACGAGTTTAATGTCTACTTTTCTTTAATCTTTGAATTATTAAATCTTTAAATCTTAAATCTTTGAATCACAAATCATGAAATACTTGATTGCCTGCTTGGGAAACATCGGTGCGGAATACGACGAAACGCGCCACAACATTGGTTTCAAGATTGCCGACCGACTGGCCAAAGACCTTGATGCATCGTTTACTACGGGACGCTTGGCGCAAACTGCCGAAATGAAATTCAAAGGCAAGACCTTATTGGTCATCAAGCCAACGACCTACATGAACCTGAGCGGAAAAGCTGTCAAGTACTGGCTTCAGCAGGAAAAGATTCCGATTGAAAACCTTCTTGTGGTCAACGATGACCTTGCCTTGCCTTTGGGCACGCTGCGCCTGAAAAAGCAAGGCTCCAATGCCGGTCACAACGGTTTGGGCGACATCATCGAAAAATTAGGCACCAATGTGTTTTGCCGCCTCCGTTTCGGTTTGGGAGATGATTATCCAAAAGGCCGTCAGATTGATTTCGTGCTCGGAACCTGGAAACCGAGCGAACAACCTATCGTTGAAGAGCGCGTTGACGTGGCTGTAGAAATCATCAAGAGTTTCGTGACGCAAGGGCCGGATAGAACCATGAATCAGTATAATAATCAATGAATTAGCGCAATTCAGATTTCAAATCATCATAAATATTATTTTTCAATGGATGCTATGACTAATCATTTCATGGAATCGAAGAGCACGGATGACATGGAAAACTATGTATCACTTCAGGAAATGATTTTCGGTTTGCGTGAAATGGTTCAGCATCATTTTATGGTGAATAAAACGGAACCACTAAATGAACTGACCCCCATTAACCATCACACATCATTTTGATACTTCAATAAGTTCATTAACCCCAACACCAATCACCATTCACCCATCACCCTCATTATGTTCTTGCCTCTCCTTCTAATCACCATCATCATCATTGCCGTGGCATTTGCGGCCATTGGCATAAAAATGTTTGTCAAGAAAGGCGGGCAGTTTGAACGTCATTGCGAAAACGAAGGCACATCAAACTGCACCTGCGGCGGCAAAGGCGGCGCGGCCTGCCTCCGCTGTCCGAATAAGGACAAAAAGTGATTTAAACGCCATTTTCACTATTTCATAATAATAATGAACAAAGTATAATCTGATTGTTTATTTTTGCATGACAAACAATCACTGATTTACTATGAAAAGGCATCTGATTTTTGCTTTTGTGTTTCTCTGCGGCAGCCTCTTTGCCCAGGAAACCAAATCCTATCAAT
>JAZQPN010000390.1:0-3225 GCA_045628585.1 Bacteroidales bacterium
ATGCTCATGCGTTTCATCATTTCGGCCACCCTTTCCTTGCGCTCGGCGGCGCCGATGTTCATGTAACGCAAAGGCAGTTCAATGTTCTCATACACATCGAGTTCGTCAATCAGGTTGAAACTCTGGAACACGAAACCGATGTTGCCCTTGCGGAACTTAGTGCGGTCCTTTTCCTTGAGTTTTCCGACTTCTTCGCCAAGAAGTTCGTAAGAGCCTTCCGTCGGGTTGTCCAACAGGCCGAGGATGTTGAGCAGCGTTGATTTGCCGCAGCCCGAAGGTCCCATGATGGCGACAAATTCGCCGTCCTTGATTTCAAATGATACGCCGTTCAAGGCTGTCGTTTCGATTTCTTCCGTGCGGAAGATTTTGCTAAGATTTGTTACTTTAATCATGATGATGTTTATGTTTATTTGTTGTTTGTTTATATGTTGAATTGTTTGTTTGACTGCGGGACTTCGGGGTCACGGGGTTGCGGGATGTTTACGGCTCTCGCGATCCCGTGACCTCGTGACCTCGCAACCTCTTGGCTTCGCCGTTTACTCTTTCTTTAACGCCTCCGCCGGATTGACTTTCGCCACCGAGACGATTTGCCACAGCACCGAGCCAATGGCTATCGCAAAGGAAATCAACACGGTAACGATGAATATCCAGGGATGAAGGTCGATTCTGTAGGCGAAATCTTCCAGATATTTTCCGCAAAGCCACACCCCAATCGGAATGGCTATCACGTTGGCAATCAAAATGATGATGACGTAATCGCGCAGGTTTTTGCGGACTTCACTTTCCATTGTGCCGCCGAAAATCTTGCGGATGGCAATGGTCTTTTCGCGCTCCGATGCGAAATGCGTGCTCATGGCCACCAAACCCAGCAAGGAAAAAATGACCGAAATGAGCATAAAAAGTTCCATCAGGCGCATTCTGCGTTGCGGTTTTTCCAAACATTGATGAATGATAACATCCACAAAATCATTGCATGACGCCGCCATATATAGGCCTCTCGCTTCTTCGACATATTTCTTATACAACGCGCCGATGGCTTCCTTCGCCTCCTTGTGGTCGCCTTTTATTTCCATAAGGAAACCGTTTCTGAAATTGGTCTTTAAAAGCATGACCATTCCAAAACTTTCGTCCGTGACATGCAGCACATCGCTGACCATGAAATCGCCGACGACACCGCAAATTTCGTTGCCGAAATTGCCCTGCTGCCATTTCACAATCGTGTCCACATTGATTTCGCCGTAGGGCAAACCCGTAAGTCCGGCCAACATGCTTTGCGTCATAAAGCAACCCTGAGGAACCGTCGTATCGCCGAAAATACTCAGAATCGGTATCTCAAACATATTCATGACTGCCGTGTCGCAAATCATAAGATAAACCAATTCTTTATCTTCCTCATCATTCAAATGGCCGAGATACACAGCATTTGGAACTTCGGTAGGAATGCCCGTTGTGGTTCCAAACCGCGAAACGCAAGGCAAAGCCTGCAACTCATTGGCCAAAGCCTCGTTATGATGCGATGGGGCGAGTGTGAAACTGGCATCCAGGTAATACAAATCCTTGGTGCGGCAACCCACATCTCTGTTTTGCACATGACGCATCTGCAATTCCATAGTCAACACCAAGGAAATCAGCACGATAGTTATCACATTCTGAACGACGATGAATATTTTCGAGGCAAACATTTTGTTATGCAGCCTGACTTTTCCATTCACCACATCAATCGGTCGCGCCTTCGAAATCAGCAGTGCGGGCATAATGCCAGCCAAAAACGAAACCACGGCAACAATCATTAGATAGTAGCACAAATATTTGAATGACAACGAAATGCCAATCGGTATCGCCGCATCCATTAACTGGTTGACTAAAGGCAAAATCAGGAAAGCAAGCCCCAAACCGACAAGGAAACAAATGAAAGTGAAGGCATACGACTCGGCAAGGTATTTCCCGACAATATCACGCTTCTGGGCGCCGACCACACGCCGCGATGCCATTTCCTTGGCGCGTTTTCCCGTGAGGGCGACATTCAGATTGATGTAGTTGATAATGGCCGAAACCAAAAGCAGCAAACCTACAGCCAACAGATTGTTTATCATTGACTTGTCGCCTTTTCGCAAGCCGAATGCCTGAGAACTTGAGAAATACACCTCGTCTAAGCGCACTATTGCCGACTCCTCGAAAAACGCATCGTGAAATCCGTTTCCGTAAGCCGTTTCGTAGGCAGCATCGACTTTGTTTTTCACCGATTTCATATCGACATTCGGGCTGAATTTCGCGAAAGTGAAAGGCCTGCCAAAGTGATTGAACGGATTTTCAATTTCAGTTTTCATCAAGATGAACTTGGAAATTTCAACCACCACATCATCATCGGGCAACAGTGTGTTTTGGAAATCGGAAATCACGCCTGCAATGATGTATTCCTGGTTATCAATAACGAGTTTTGTCCCGATGACTTCGTCCGATTCTATGCTGTTGGCCAGTTTTTGCGAGACGAATGCACATTGCTCATTGTCAATCATATCGGCATCGCCGCTGACGAATTTGGCAGGAAACAAGTCGAAATACTCGCGGTCGCAGGCAAGCACATTTGTCCTGAATTTCAAATCCTTGACTTCGACAATCGTATTCTGAAACGACTGGAACCGAGAGAGTTCCTCAATTTCGGGAATACCTTTCAAAGCATCCTTGGTTCCATACGAAATGGCAAGTTTTTCGTTTGTGCCCATTGCGTAGATGTTTTTGTAATCGGGATTTTCCCGCGGAATGTTCATCTGTTCAGTCACGAAGCAGAAAATGATGATGACGAAAGCCAGAGAAACGCTCAAGCCCACCGCCTCGATGGCGCTGTAGAGCTTGTTTCGGCTAATGAATCTGATGAATGAACGCATGATGTGATATGTTTAATTGTTGTTTGTTTATTTGTTAATTTGTTGAATTGTTGTCCGTTTCCGCTTGCTGAGCCTGTCGAAGCAAGGTCTTGTTTTCCATTTCAAAATCTCACTTCGACAAGCTCAGTGAGCTATTTCAATTAGTGTTGAATTGATTTCGCTTGCTGAGCCTGTCGAAACGATTGAGATGCTCCCTTCGACTTTCGCTCTCTTGACAACACAAATCCCAATATCCAACATCGTGCCAAACAACACAGAAAATTGAATATCAATAATTTACAAAATAACCAAAATATAAAAACGTAAAGTTTCTTTACAGTGGGTGTAAAGAAACTTTACA
>JAZQPN010000391.1:0-3950 GCA_045628585.1 Bacteroidales bacterium
GACCGTCTGAAGGAAGAATTCAAGGTGCCGGTCAGCGTTGGCGCACCTTCAGTTTCGTTCCGCGAGACTATCACGGCTCCGTTTGAATGTAATTATCGCTTCGTGAAGCAGACAGGCGGCAAGGGTCAGTTTGCCCA
This sequence comes from Bacteroidales bacterium, assembly GCA_045628585.1. Lineage (GTDB taxonomy): Bacteria > Bacteroidota > Bacteroidia > Bacteroidales > F082 > Limimorpha. Next base: position 138 of record JAZQPN010000391.1, read on the forward strand.
TACCGTCATCCGTTTCGAGCCTAATCCGGGCAATGGATTTGAGTTTGTCGACATCACTAAGGGTGGCGTCATTCCAAAGGAATTCATTCCTTCGGTGCAGAAAGGTTTGGCCGCTGCTATGGCCAAGGGTCCATTCGCAGGCTATCCGGTCGTGGACGTGAAATGTGTTTTGGTTGATGGTAGTTCTCACCCCGTCGATTCAAGCGACATGGCCTTCCAGCTTTGCGCCCAAATGTGTTTCAAGCAGGCCTTTATGAAAGCCAGCCCAGTGCTGCTCGAGCCTATGATGAAGGTCGAAATCAACACGCCAGACGATTACATCGGCAACGTGACGGGCGACCTCAACAAGCGTCGTGGTCGCATCGAAGCCATGCGTCGTTTCCGCAAGGGTTCGCAGAAACTTGATGCTTTTGTGCCGCTCATGGAAATGTTTGGCTATGCTACGGCTTTGCGCAACCTTTCGTCAGGCCGCGCCAACTATTCGATGGAATTCTTCCAATACGCGCCAATGCCGAAAGACAAGCAGGAAGATATTGTGAAGGAAAGAAATCAGAAGGATTAACAAATTGCGTCATGCAATCGCACAATAAGGAACTCGGACAAATCGGTGAAGACCTTGCAGCCGAATACCTTGTCAATAAAGGTTACGAAATCCTTGACCGCAACTGGCATTTTCACCATCTTGAACTCGATATCGTGGCGAAAGATGGTGATATGCTTGTCGTTGTCGAGGTGAAGACCCGTGCCACCGATGAGTTTGGCGAGCCTGATTTGGCCGTAACGCCTGCCAAACAGAAGTCCATCATCAAGTCGGCTGATGCCTACATCATTCAGCACGATATGGATGTTGAAACACGTTTCGACATTGTTTCCATCGTCCTTTCGGGAAAGGAAAAAAGAATCGAGCATATCGAAGATGCCTTTTATCCAACGCTTTAACGGATTGAAAATGAGATACACATTCACAACAGGCGAGACTTTTGAAGCCGATGCGGAAGAGCTGAAACGTTTGCTGGACGAAAACCGTCAGTATTTGGAAAACTATCTTGAAGTTTTCGACTCGCTTGAAGACGACGAATATGTTGCCCGTGGTAACGGATTTTGCGACCGTAAATACAGTGACGATTTCATTGAAGGGCAGATTGCCAAATATCAGCAAAGGATTTCGGAAATTGAAAACTGGATTGAAAAACTATTAATCATTTGATTTTCAACGGTTTCTTCACCAATGAAGCGCCAATCATAAGGTTGATGCTGCAACCTTTTGCATTTTCGCCGTAGTCATGATACGAAGCATACAGCCTTAACTTGATGTTAAATTCAAGATAATCCTGATGGTGAGTCGTAGGCATAATGAAAATATCGCCAAAAAAACTATAATCAGTTGATATACCTGCAATTACATTAAATTTCGACAATGTGTTTTCACCTAATTCCGCGTCCAGACTTTGACTGCTGAATTCCGAAATTGCATAACCGATGAATGGGCAGATTTTCCATGCATTACAATCAAAAACATTGTATCCTATCGAAAGGTCTGTCATTCCGTAATGGTAGAATTTTCCCTTCAGCCAAATGCCTTGTGCATCGAAATCCCTGCGGACCAAGCCAAAGGACATGCCGCCGTTGAAAAAGGCATAAACATCTCTGAATGAGGCTTCAAAGCCGAAGGCAAGACCTAATGCCGGCGAAAAATCCTTCCATAATGATTGTGTGAAAGCACTGGAATTTAGGCCGAAACTGACACCGTAAGAAAGCTTGTTCCTATCGAAATCAGGAATGACTTTATTCGGATAATCTCTTGGAATATTGTTTTTCAAATTATGAGCTGGAAAAATCTGGCCGAATGAAGCAAATGATAACGACATAGTCATGGCAATGACTAAAAAAACGCGTTTGCAAAGTGGTCTACCTGGCATCTCCAACTGTAAATTGACATGCAAAAGTAAAACGTTTTTCCGATTATTTTCATTTTCCATAATATTTTTACAAAGCGAAAACTTTTTTGCGTATTTTTGAACATTGTAATTTGTATTATGGATCATATCATTCAGACAATTAACGGTTATGTATGGAGTCCTGCCTTGGTGATATTATGCCTTGTTGCAGCATTGTATTTTTCGATAGGGACCCGCTTTGTGCAAATTCGCCATTTCCACGAAATGTTTCATCTGCTTTTTGCCACCGACAAGTCTCAAAAAGAAGGAATTTCCTCTTTCCAAGCCTTTGCTTTAGCCTTATCGGGCAGGGTTGGAACGGGCAACATTGTCGGTGTGGCAACGGCCATTGGTTATGGAGGTCCGGGAGCCATTGTCTGGATGTGGATCATTGCGTTTTTGGGAGCAGGCACGGCTCTTGCCGAATCCACTTTAGCCCAGATTTTCAAGGAAGACCATAACGGGCAGTTTCGCGGCGGACCTGCATATTATATTGAGAAAGGATTGAAATGCAAATGGTTAGCCATTGTTTTTGCAATTTGTTCCGTAATCGCAGGTGGTTTTTTCATGCCTCCGGTTCAGAGTAACGGCATTGCATTATCGTTTGCCAACACTTTTAACATTCCGGCTTGGTGGATTGGTTTAGGCGTTGCCATTCTGATTGGTTTGGTGATTATGGGCGGCGTCAATCGCATTGCTGCTGTTGCACAAATCGTCGCACCTATCATGGCCATCATTTATATCATTCTATCTGTTATCGTATTGATTTGCAACGCTTCTGTTGTCCCTTCCGCTTTTGCTGACATGATTCGCAGTGCTTTCGGACTGAACGAAGCACTTGGCGGCATTTTAGGCAGCACGATTGCCTGGGGCGTGAAACGTGGCATCTATTCAAACGAAGCCGGCCAAGGAACTGGTGCCATCGTGGCTGCCGCGGCAAATGTATCCCACCCTATCAAGCAGGGGCTGGTACAGGCCTTTTCGGTCTACATCGATACTCTGCTGGTTTGTTCGGCAACGGCAGTCATGATTTTAGCGACAAAGACCTACAACGTCTTTGGCCCAAATGGTGAATTGCTGATTGCAGCGCAAGGTGCTGCCGTCGGTGAACCGGGCGTTACATACACATCCGCTGCAATTGGAACGCTGGTAGGCGCAAAATGGAGTGGAATAATTGTTTCTGTCGCATTGTTTTTCTTTGCTTTCACCACTATCATGGCCTATTATTATTATGCCGAAACGAATCTGGTCTACCTATTCGGCAAAGGCAAAAAAGAGAAGATTCTGATTTGGGTTTTGCGTTTCTGCTTGATTTTCGCCGTGTTTTTCGGCTCGCTGAAGGAAGCGAAAATCATTTGGGATTTGGGCGACATCGGCGTAGGCATCATGGCTTGGATCAACATTATTTCAGTACTGCTGCTTTCGCGAATTGCTTTCCGGACATTGCGCTCCTATGAGAAGCAGAAAAAAGAAGGCAAGGAACCTGTTTTCAACCCTAATGATTTGAATATCAAAAACGCTGATTTCTGGGAAGACAACACCAACGGAATCTCGTTGTAGAGACACGATTCATTGCGTCTCTACTCTTGCAAACCATTGGATTACAATTCCAATTTTTCAATCTTACACTGGTGTTCCAGTAGGTCGTCGTGTTTCTTTTTATTGGCGGCAGTGTTTCATACAGTGTGTCCGAAGTCTGTGGGATTCAGAGATGCGTCGCAAAACAGACATTGAAAGTTCAACTTATTTGCACATGTCGAAGTATTTTGCATTTTCCCCATTAGAAAAAACACGTCATGCCCGATGAGGCATCAACGGCTCGCAACATTACCTATATAAAAATAGGTCACTCCACCACCCACCGGTCGATGTTGCG
>JAZQPN010000392.1:0-1854 GCA_045628585.1 Bacteroidales bacterium
TTCCCGACGCTTGCGGCGGGGAATCTTGTATTATCATTGGCCATAGCACCTTGCCTGTTATATCCAACGTCCGTTTGTCAAACCGACAATGATAACTTGACCAGAAAGTAACCAAAGAGTCAAGGGCAAGATAATCGGCCCTACGCACAGCCAGCCTAAGTGTCTGAGCCTTAAGTCGCGGAACATAAATGCAGTTCCCTAAGGCTCAAACACTTAGTCTGTCTTTTGGCGGACGCTGCCCCGCATCTTGCCCATGACCCACGCGCCCTCCCCAGCGAAGCGTTATTCCCGCGAAGGCGGGAATCCCCAAAGCCTATTGGAACACTAACATGAGGTCCTTTCCATTTGGATTGTGATGATTATGTAATTATTGAAAAATAAGCCTCCTGTTTAGTAAAAAATCATAATTCATTGAAATTTAATTTACTATGAGTTTTGCGACTATTTTTTTAGCGGACAGCAATATTTGTAAATATGTCACAAAACGTGTTTTCTGGACGGATTTTTTGGAGCGTTCAGACGCGCGGCCGTGCGTCTCTACATGCCAACAGATTGTGGCACAAATAAATCTTGCCTGTTATATCCAGCGTCCGTTTGTCGCCCGACAATGATAATTTGACAAAAATCGCAGCACAGCATGATCCGATGAAGTCATACAGCCTTTTGGGAAAAAATGCAAAAAAATGCCCTGAAAGCCTATGATAAGTCAGAAAAAAAGTGTATACTTGCAGTCGAAATCAAAATTTATTGTCTAACCCCATAAAATCAAAAATCATGGCAGTAACTTATGTTTTACCCAGAAGGGTAATCCGGGCAACGCAAACGCCCCGAAGAAGTTCTACGCACAGGCAAAGGCCCGCGAAGAACTTACATTCCGCAAACTGAGCAAGGAAATCGCCGAAGGCTCCACAACGGTGAGCGACAGCGATGTGCTTGCAGTACTCAACGACCTTACCAAGGTGCTGAAACGCCACTTGGAAAACGGAGAGATTGTCCGTTTCGGTGATTTCGGTTCGTTCCAAATCTCGCTCACGAGTGAGGGTGCGGAAACCGAAAGCCGTTTCAATGCCTCGATGATTAAGGGTGCAAAGGTGGCTTTCCGTCCGGGCATCGACCTGAAGGAAATGCTTGCCACGCTCAAGTACGAGAAGGTGAAATAAGCCCCTCGGAAGCGCAAACCGAAAAGGCCGCCAGCTTTTGAAAAAAGCACGAGCGGCAAATTTTAAAAGCCCGCCTGCTTTTTCAAAAAGCAGGCGGGCTTTTGGGTAAAAGGCGGCGTGCTTTTCACCAAAAGGTCGCCGCCTTTTGGTGGGAAGGCTGAAGGCCTTTGAAAAAATAATACTTTGGTTTTGATAATTCCTTATTTTTGCAAATCAATAAAAGAGTTACTTACATAAAATCAATAACAAGTTCCCATTTGAATATGATCACCATTTCTGAAATACTTAAAGGCAGCGACTACAGTTTGTCGCAGTTCAGCAAGGAAAAAATCATTCAACTTGAATCACAGATAGAAGAAAAGGATGTTAAAGGCAAACCGACGCCTTACATCAATTGTCGTGTAAGAAACAAGTCTATCAAGCTGACTCCTGAAGAAATCGTCCGCCAGCTTTATCTGATGGTTCTGATTGATGATTTCCATTATCCTATTTCACGGATGGAATTGGAATATGTGGTGACTTTCGGAAGGGAAAAGAAGCGTGCCGACATTGTCATTTTCGATAAAGACCAAACCTATTCACCTTATATCATTGTAGAACTGAAAAGTCCGAAACTGAAGGACGGAAAAGAGCAGTTGAAGAGCTATTGCAATGGTACGGGTGCGCCGATTGGCATTTGGACGAATGGCGAAAG
>JAZQPN010000393.1:0-6534 GCA_045628585.1 Bacteroidales bacterium
GTTTTCTATATTCTTTGATTTGTTCAAATAACAATCCTGAACATCATCTAGAATATCATTGATTTCCTGTACCGTCATCACCTGCATCAGCCGCATCCTGAAAGGCTTGAAGTTAGGTAAGCCCTTGAAATACGATGACCAATGTTTTCGGATTTCGAGCAGAGCGATGTGTTCGCCTTTCCACTCGACCGACTTTTCCAGATGTAGCCGACTGATGCGGATGCGTTCAGCAACATCAGGCTCGGCAACGATTTCGCCCGTGTCCAAATATTTCCTAATCTGCTCAAAAATCCAAGGATTACCATAAGAAGCACGGCCAATCATCAAGCCATCAACGCCGTAAGTGTCTTTAAAATGTTTGGCCGTAGGTCCATCCACCACATCGCCATTGCCGATAATCGGAATCGTCATGCGCGGATTGTTTTTCACCTCGCCAATCAAAGTCCAGTCAGCCGGTTCGCTGTATTTTGTCGTGCGCAGACGGCCATGAATGGTCAAGGCGGCAATGCCCACATCCTGCAAGCGCTCGGCGATGTCAACGATTTCGCGATGATCTTCATCATAACCCAAACGCGTTTTCACCGTGACTGGCGTTTTTACCGCTTCCACAACGGCTTTCGTAATGGCAACCATCTTCGGAATATCGTTCATGATGCCCGAGCCAGCGCCTTTCGATGCGATTTTCTTCACCGGACAGCCGAAATTGATGTCAATCACATCGGGGTGAGCAGTCTCAGCATAACGCGCCGCCTCCACCATCGGATCGACGGCATTGCCGAAAATCTGAACGCCGAAAGGCCTTTCAAACTCACAGAAATCCAGCTTCTTGACACTTTTCACCGCATCACGAATCAAGCCGTCGGCTGAAATGAATTCGGAATAAACCATATCGGCGCCAAACATCTTGCAGACATAGCGGAAAGGCGGGTCGGTGACATCCTCCATAGGTGCCAAAAACAAGGGATAACGTTCAAATTCAATGTTTCCGATTTTGAGCATCAGCGATAAATTTTGCGGCAAAAATACGAAATCGAAGGGAATAAAACTTACTTTTGCAAAAAGTCTGCATTATGTCATTCATCACAGCTAACACAAAAGAAATGCCCGCTGGCAAAAGATTCCTACTGTTTTTATTCCTATTGGCACTCGGCCTCCTGATTGGAAGCTTAGCGTCCGTCGTCATTACCATAGCAGGGAACAACAGTGTCAATGCCTTACGATGGGCACAAGCCGTCAGTTCCACATTTTTGTTCATCTTTCCGCCTATTGCGCTTTATCTTTTCACACGCAAGGAGCCTATGCAGCAAATCGGTTTCACAAAGCCGAACAACATTCTGATTATGTTTTTGGGCGTTGCCATCATGTTTGCATCCATGCCATTCAACAGTCAGTTAGCCGTTTGGAACGAGAGCATGCAACTTCCTGCCGCCTTGTCGAAACTCGAGGAAATCATTAAGGCCGCCGAGGAACAAGCCCAGCAACTGACTGAGCAAATGCTTAATGTGAATACTTTTGGCGGACTTTTGTCAAATCTTATCGTCATTGCACTCATTGCTGCTGTCGGTGAAGAACTGACTTTCAGGGGCGTTATCCAGCAGTTTCTGACTAAGATTTGCAAAAATGCACATGTCGCCATCATTCTGAGTGCCGCCATTTTTTCGGCCATTCATTTCCAGTTTTATGGTTTCCTGCCACGATTTGTCTTGGGCATTTTCTTAGGTTATTTCTTCTATATGACCAAATCGCTCTGGACAAGTATCCTGATGCATTTTGCCAACAACGCCCTCGCCGTCATCGCCTATTACCTGAACAATATCGGCGTGATTAATGTTGACGTCGACACTATGGGCACGACAGCTTGGTACATTACAATCCTCAGCGCAATAGTCTGCATTGCCTTGATTGTCATTTCGTGGCAAAAGACAAAAAATGATGAAGCCGCATCAGAAATCTGACACGGCTTCGGGACACCAAGTATAAAAAAGCTCAAAACGCTTATACAGCTTTAGCCACATATTCCACGACTTCGCCAACGGTCTTGAACGGAGCCTGCGTTTCAAACTGGAAGTTGAACTTCTGCTCCACAGCCAACGACATCAGCAGCATGGAAAGTGAATCCAGATAAAGGTCTTCAAGCAATCTGGAATCCATCCCGATCGTATTGATGTCGACCTGCGGCCTGATATTGGCGAAAATCACCTTTAAGCCTTCGAATATTTCTTCGTTTGTCATTTCAAATTATTGATTACGTGAAACTTTCAGTGAACCCGTACGCTTGAAATCTTCCGTACGCACGGTGAATTTCGCAACGCGGTGCGTAGTCGGCATTTCCGCATTGACCTTTGCCACCAAATCCTTAAAGAACGCATAGATTTCTTCCTGACTCTTACCTGCAAAAGCCATAGGCTGAGGCAAGATTTCCATGGTAATGGCCGGCATTCCGTTGATTTCCTCTTCCTTCACAAGGCAATCCTTCACGGCATCACACTGATAGAAAGGCTCTTCGATGGCTTCAGGCGAGACATTTTCACCGTTGGCGAGAATGATAAGGTTCTTGATACGGCCTGTTATGTAGAGGAACCCATCTTCATCAATGCGGCCTAAATCGCCCGTCTTCAGCCAACCGTCTTCCGTCAAAGTTTCCTTTGTCTTTTCCGGATCGCCATAGTAGCCAAGGAACACGTTGTCGCCACGGAACCAGATTTCGTCATCAACGATTTTGATTTCCTGTTCAGGATACACCTTGCCAACCGAAGTCGGATGTGTCTTCACATCGGCATTACCCGTTGTAAGGTTGGCACCTTCAGTCATACCGTAACCAGCCAACAGGCTGATGCCGAACTTATCGAATTCCGCCATCAGGCGCGGCGGCACGTTGGCAGCACCCGAAATAATCATTTTCAGCTGACCGCCAAGGAATTGCGGGCCATTCATCTTGGCAAGCCCCATCAGCACATCGCAAAGGCCTGGCACCAGAATCATAATGGTCGGCTTAATCATCGGCAACTTGCCAATGGTGGCTTTCATGTCTTCTGCCGAGAACCATAATGAACCCGTATAGAATGCCGACAAAGTGCTGCGAATCAAGCCGAAGACATGGCTCAATGGCAACAAGCAGAGGTATCTTTGGCCGAACAATTGGCTTCCTGGAGCAAAGCAACCATTGTAAGCACCTCTCATCAAGGCACGGTGTGGCAAAACTGCACCTTTCGGAGCGCCCGTCGTGCCGCCTGTGAAGAAAATGGCAGCGGCATCGTTGCGGTCGACAACAGCCACGGGAGCTTCATCGTCAGCCATTGCCGATGCAGGCACGAACGCGCAAGGCGCACCTTGCGCCCTATCCTTAAATTCATCTCTGACAGCCAGCACCTTGACGCCAAATTTCATGCAGCAACCTACTACGGCCTGAGCCGGAAGTTGTGCTGGCAAAAGTATGGCGACATAACCCGCCGAAGTCGCAGCCAAAAACATTTCGATGGCATTGATTGAAGTCACATCCAGAATGGCAACCTTGTCGCCTTTCTGCAATCCCAAACCATTGAGGAAAGCACGGCGGCGCGCTATACGGCTGCACATTTCCTTGTAGGTGTATGTAACAACCGTGTCGGAGACTGCTGGTCTATCCGCCCATTTTTCTTCAATCCAGGTCAGAAATTCCGAAAGCGTCGGAATATAGTTCAGTTGAGCTAATTCCTCAGCAGGAATCATATCATAAAAATAATGTCCCATAATAGATTTGTTTAATTTTCAATTGATTTACTATATGCCCTGCGGCGCATGAAAGGCTCAGTCTTATATTCGCCGAATAGGGTCTGCACCTTAAGATTTTCCTCAAGTTGAGGATTCAGAATCATCTTGTTAATGCCCATTTTAATTGCATTCTCATGGATATACTTAAACATTGGCACCACACCGCCCTTGCCTTGATATTCAGGCAAAATGCCAATCATCAAGGCTTCAAGGGTATCGTTCTTGCGGATGGCACGGAGTATGCGCAAAAAGCCGAACGGGAGCAACCGGCCACCGCTTTTCTTTACCGATTTTGACAACGACGGAACGCAGAAAATAAACCCGACGGGAGCTTCGTTTTTGTCGAGAAGGATGCTAACGAAATCCTTTTTCAAAATAGGAACGTATGTGTCCAAATAATTCCTTATCTGTTTATCAGTCAAAGGCGTAAACTGAAACAACGGAGCAAAGGTTTCATTATACATATGGAAGAGAGACATACCGTATTTGCGACAAAGTTCGCGCGTGCTTTTGGCATGAGCCACATGCAGCCCGAAGCGTTGATTGATGAGGTCGGCATACTGGAAAGACGACGGCAATTGAGGTCCGATTTCGACTATCTTTTGCGTCCAATCGACATCCTTTTCAAAACCGATTTGCTTGAGCAGAGTATCGTAGTAAGGATAATTGTAAAGGCAAGTGAAAGGACTTAAATGTTCGTAGCCTTCCACAAGAAGCCCTTCCTTATCCATATCCGTAAAGCCCCAAGGACCTTTCATTGTAGTGCAACCACGCTGCCCGCCCCAATCGGCGACAGTATCCATCATGGCCTTCAGCACCTCAATATCCTCGATGAAATCGAGCCAGCCGAAACGCACGACCGATTGGTTCCAACTTGTGTTTGCCTTTTTATTGATAATGGCCGCAACACGACCTACAATCTCATTACCCTTATAAGCCAAAAAACAATCTGCTTCGCAGTAATCGTAAGCACCATTCTTGCTCGGATTGAAAGTGTCAAATTCATCGCCCAGCAAGGCCGGCACCCAGTTATCACAGCCTTTATAAAGCTTGTATGGAAACAAGATGAACTTCTTCAATTCTTTCCTGTTTGTAACCTTTTTAATTTCAATAGACATTATTAGGCGTAATTAAGTATCAAAAAAACTTTACAAAGGTAAGAAAAAAAGCATTTGAAGAAACAAAAATCGAATTTGAAGAAAATATATCAACAAATGAAGCGATTCCCTCAACAAACGAAAAAAGGACGGCTTTCGCCATCCTTTTTTCAATATCAGACAAATAAATTATTATTTCTGATTTTCAAGAGCGCTACCCTTGAGCGTGGTGTAGTTGATACGGAATGCACCAACCTTACGAAGCTCCTGCTTCACGTCGGTGACGACACCCATACGGGTATCCTTATGCACCTTCAGAGCAGTTGTCAGGAGCGGGCGGTCAGCCTCGGCACGTGATTCACGTTCTTTCATAATCCAGTCGGCGATGTCGTCCGGACGGGCGAAAGCGTCATCAAGCTGGATACGTGATTCGGTACCAAGCTTGGTATCACGCGGAGGGCCGATGTAGATGCTGCTCACCAATGCCTTCTTCTCGAGCTTCTGGATTTCGGAAGCCTTAGGCATGGCGGTCTTGACTTTCAGTTCAACGTCACGCATTGATGTGGTAATCATGAAGAAGAAAATCAACATGTAAACGATATCCGGTAATGAAGATGTACTCACTTGTGGCACTTCCTTACTACCTTCTTTTCTGAATTTACCCATATTATATCCTCCTTATTGATTAATTACCGTACACAACAGGTTCAGCTTCACTGACACGAACCGGCACAGCATCATTAATAGCTTTAGTCTGGTCTTCATTGAGTTGGTCGAGATGCTTATGGAATTTCTGAACTGCCAATTCCTCCTTCATTTCATTGAAGGCGCGTGCCAACTCATTCTGCACACTGATATACATAGCATACGATGTACCGCGGTCATTCTGCAAAGAGATGACACCCTTCGACATCAAAACATCACCTATGAGATCGAAAGTCTTGGTTTCGACTTCAGGAGCGGTTTCGACACCTGGACGAGGGGTCATGAACTCCTTAGCGGCATCTTTCAGCAATGAGATGTCGGAAGGACGGCCATTGACCAACAGTCTATCGTTTTTGTTAATCAAAACATTCATCACATTTCTTTCCTTGACCTTCACGTCTTCGTCATTGACTTCGACAGGAGGAGGCAGACGACGGGTGATACCGTAGTCGACATCCATTGATGTGGTCATCAGGAAGAAACACAATAGCAAGAATGCTATGTCAGCCTGCGAACTCGAGTTAATTTCTGGAACTTTCTTGGCCATGATGAAGTGTTTTTATTTACCTGATTTAATAACTGAATAGAGAATGCAAAGAATGCTGACTCCAAGGGTTACATAAAAGAAATCAAGACCGAATTCAACCCAGCCGTGTGTGTTTCCCGAATAGGTGACATCACCAGCCTGATAAGGAATGTCGAAACAGCCTTTTGCCATAATAAATGCTACAACTCCAATAACAATAATTGCACCAATTGCAACTAAGATCTTCTTGCCATTGATACCTTTGACAATGCCGGAAAAAATGACAGAGAACAATGCGATAACGATGCCAAGTACAATCAAGATGTAGCCCCAATTCAGGATAATTGACGTGCGGGAATCACTCGTGAGGTCCATGTAGAAATACACGGCCAAAGCGACAGTGATGAGAGCCAGCACGGCAAGAACCCACTTACCGATGTTTGAAAGCTTACCGTT
>JAZQPN010000394.1:0-14908 GCA_045628585.1 Bacteroidales bacterium
CCGAAAGCATCTCAGCGTATGTCCTGAGGTGCTTTTTCTTTTCTTCGGGAACGGCAATCGAGTCTAACAGGGCAAATGCCTTGCGGTCGTATTCCATCATGACGCGCTCCACTTCTTCCTTAACATGAAGACGGTCGTAGATTTTCTTCACTTCGGCAATCTTTTCCTCTTCATCGTGATCGACGCGCATCGAGAAGTAATGTTGCAAGCGTTTTCTGTCTTTTTCATCGGCAAGTTCCAAGGCTTTCAAGTAAAGATAAGTCTTTTTGTTGTCGGCAATGTCGCCGCCATGACGCTTGCCGAACACTTCCACATCGCTGTAAAGGTCGAGAATGTCGTCCTGCAACTGGAAACTCATGCCGATATTGATGCCGAAATCGTACAAGGTTTTAATGCTTTTTTCGCTGGCTCCTGCAATGGTGGCGCCCATCTGAAGGCTGGTGGCAAGCAGCACGGCGGTCTTCAGGCGAATCATTTCCAGATATTCGTCAATCGTAACGTCATTCTCGGTCTCGAAATTGAGGTCAAATTGTTGTCCTTCACACACTTCGCGCACCACTTTTGCAAGAAGCTGGGCAGCCTCAACCGGTTTGCCCGTCTTCATTGCGTACTGAAATGCCATAGCAACCATGGTGTCGCCCGAAAGAATGGCAATGTTGGAATTCCACTTTTGGTAGACGGTTTCCATGCCGCGGCGCAAAGGTGCCTGGTCCATGATGTCGTCGTGAATTAAAGTGAAATTGTGGAAGGTTTCCAATGCCAGTGCAGGCCAGAGGGCATCGGCCTCGTCACCGCCAAACATATCGTTGGCCAAAAGACAGAGCATTGGGCGTAAACGCTTGCCTTTCTGCAAGATGGTGTATGAAATGGGTTCGTATAATTCAGCCGGATTGCCGCTGAAATCGCATCTGCCGATAAATTCGGTGAAGTCGTTTTGTAGTTGTTTAATCTTTTCCATGTCGCAAAGTTACGAAAATCTTTTAAGTAACGTTTAAAAAATAAGTTGTAACACATTTCAAGGTTAGCAATTGTTTTCTTGTTAAACGCAAATTGCCACAAATTATTCAAAAAAAATAATGTGAATTAACTGATATACATCTAATTACAGCCATTACTAATTTATGATTCATTTACGATAATTTGCGTTTAGCGAAGCGAAAAAACAACTATTATCGTTACAGGTTATTTTTTAATTCTCACAAAAATCCTTATTTTTGGTGCGAAATTTGTAGGTTTTTTGGATTGTCATTTAGATTTTGAACTTATGAAATACGTGAAAGTTATCCCTTTCTTGTTGCTCGGTTTCATGGCGGTATCGTGCAACACGACAAAGAAACTCTATGAAAATCAGGAATATGACCAGGTGATTCAGCGCGTGGTTCCTGAGATTCATTCGGGCAAGTACAACAATAGCGATGTCGAGATGCTTGCGGCTTCCTATCATCGGGCAAACCAAGCTGACCATCTGAAAATCCAGGCTTTGAAAGAGTCGGGCAAACCTGATGCTTGGCCTGAAATCTACCAGCGTTTTTGCTCGATGAAAGGCCGTAACGATGCCTTGAAAAACCTTCCGAAAGCCGTGAAAAACGAAATGGATTACGGCAAGTTGGATCTTGACGAAGAAATCATTACTTCGCGTAACAAGGCTGAAAGTTTTCTGGTGGCGAAATGCAACGTTTTGCTCGACAGCCGGACCAAGGAAGATGCCGAAGAAGCCGAAAAATACATCGTGCAATTGCGTAAGACAAACCCTGAAAACTCTCACATTCAGGATTTTCGCTTGAAAGCATTGCTTCATTCTTCAGAAAACGTGTTGGTTCAGTTTGAAAATGATTTCAAGTATCTCATGCCTGAAGGTTTTGTGGCCGAAGTGAAGAATTTCGAAGCCAATGAGTTTGCCCCAAGCCGCTCCAATTTCTATATGTCGGAGCACAAGAACGTGCATTACGATTTGCTTGTTACGGCGGTTTTGGAGGATGTGATGACGACGCCCGAGCGCACCGATGCCGTTACCTTCAAGGAAACTTTGGGCGAAAAAACGGCTGAAGTCACTGACAAGACGCAATCGAAGAGCGTGACTCTCAAGGGACATTTGGTTTATTACGATGTCAATATGGGCCGCGACCGTTTCTCAATCCCGTTTGAGGTGACTTCATCGTTCAAGCACGATTTCTCAACCGTGACCGGCGACCGTGAGGCTTGTTCTCAGGAAACGTTGCGGAAAATCAACGAGAAAACAGTGCCGTTCCCAACCGAAGATAGTATGTTGATTGATGCAGCAAAACAACTGAATGACTTGATAGCCAACGAAATGAGAAAATGATTTATTCAGCCTTGAGTTTGGTTTGCTCTTTCGACAAGCGGCTATAAACGGAGTCCGTAATTCGTTCCAGAATTGCGGGCTTTTCCGTATAATAGCGTATATTGTCGTTGAAAATGCTGTCATTAATGCCGTAATGTTCAAACAGTTGCGTGTAGTAGAGGTTGTTGCGTCCCTGAATGTCTTCGCCTTCCGAACGGCGGAAATTCAGTTCGCCTTCAATCAGTTGGACATCGGTCAGAATGTCAATCATTTGGGCTTCGCTGAGAAGGTTTTCGGGCGGTACAACAGTATCTTTTGCGCCACAAGCCGTGAGGAAAATGACGCAAAAGCATGTGAAAACGATATGATGAAATCTCATTTTCATTTAAGAGTAATTTGTAACTATATGAGATTCCCTTTCACGAAAGGGAATGGAATACATAACTATATCTTACAGGCGGCGGCGATAGATTTCTGTGCAGGCGGAAATGACGTGCCGCCGCTTTTCTACTATCCCTCAATGTACTCCATTCCCGCCTTGGCGGGAATCTTCTATTTCTTAGTTTCCGACATCCGACATGAACTTGATGCGCATCAGGCGCACTTCGTCTTCTTCGTATTCGTCTTCGCCCAATTCTTCCAGAGCCTTCTTGATGTCGTCCGATTCGGCTTCCTGGAAATAATCCAGAATGTCTTCCTGATGGTAAATGTCGATGTTGTCTTCGATGTAATAATTCAGGTCGAGATGGGTTCCCGAAGAGACGATGCTTTCGATTTCTGTGAGCAGTTCGCTGAATGTCAATCCTTTGCCGTAAGCAATGTCATCAAGCGGAATCTTTTTGTCAATATTGGTGATGATGCCGATTTTCAGTGCGGAATTGTTGACCACTGATTTCACCACCATGTCGTTCGGGCGTGTGATTTCGTTTTCCTCGACGTATTCCTTAATCAGTTTAATGAAAGGCTCGCCGAACTTTTCGGCCTTGCCGGCGCCAACGCCTGCAATCTGGGTCATTTCTTCCTTGGTGATAGGATACTGGATGGCCATGTCTTCCAAAGACGGGTCTTGGAAAATGACGAAAGGCGGCAGGTTGTTCTGCTTGGCGATGGTCTTGCGCAGGTCTTTCAGCATGGCGAACAGGGTCTTGTCGGCACCGCCGTCCTTGCTCATGCCCATAGCCATTGCCTCGGCTTCTTCATCGTCGGAATTTTCGTAGTCGTGGTCTTTGACCAGCATGATGGTGTAAGGCTTCTTGATGAAGTTGCGGCCTTCTTTGGTCAGTTTCAGGACGCCATAATTCTCTATGTCTTTTGAAAGCAGCTTGTTGACTAAGGCTTGTCGGATGACTGCTGTCCAGTATTTTTCGTCGTGTTCATCGCCTGCGCCGAAAAACTCGTTGTTTTCCTGCTTGGCTGCCTTGATGTCGCCGGTAAGTTTGCCTGCCAAAAGTTCAGCGATATGCTTGGTCTTGAAAAGCTGTTTGGTGTCTTCAACGGCTTCAAGCACCAATTGAATGCTTTCCTTGCCGTCGAATTTCTCTTTCGGTGAGCGGCAGTTGTCGCACGAACCGCAGTTCTCCTTGTTATATTCCTCACCAAAGTAATGCAGCAGCAAGCGGTGACGGCAAACGGCTGATTCGGCGTATGTTACGGTTTCATTCAGCAATTCGCGGGCGATTTCCTGTTCGGCTACATTCTTGCCTTTGTTGAATTTCTCCAGCTTGTGAATGTCTTCGTAGTCGTAGAAAGCAATGCAGTTGCCTTCGCCACCATCGCGACCCGCGCGGCCCGTTTCCTGATAGTAGCCTTCAAGGCTCTTAGGAATGTCGTGGTGGATGACGAAACGCACATCAGGCTTGTCGATGCCCATGCCGAAGGCAATGGTTGCCACGATGACATCGATTTCTTCCATAAGGAACTTGTCCTGGTTTTCCTTACGGGTCTGACTGTCCAGACCTGCGTGATAAGGCAAGGCCTTGATGCCGTTGATGGCAAGGGTTTCGGCCAGTTCTTCAACCTTTTTGCGGCTGAGGCAGTACACGATGCCCGATTTGCCAGGATTCTGCTTTATATATTTGATAATGTCCTTGATGACGTCTTTCGTTTTCGGCCTTACTTCGTAATAAAGGTTCGGGCGGTCGAACGACGACTTGAAGATTTTGGCATCAAGCATTTCGAGATTCTTCAGAATGTCTTGCTGGACCTTTACGGTTGCAGTGGCTGTCAGAGCGATGATAGGGAGTTTTTCACCAATGGCGTTGATGATGGGGCGCAGACGGCGGTATTCGGGACGGAAGTCGTGGCCCCATTCCGAAATGCAGTGCGCTTCGTCGATGGCAACGAAAGAAATCTTCAGACCGCGCAAAAATTCGACGGTCTCATCTTTCGTGAGCGATTCTGGCGCCACGTAAAGAAGCTTGGTCTTACCGCTTTTCAGGTCTTCCCTGACTTCAATCAGTTCGGCCTTCGAGAGCGATGAGTTCATCACATGGGCAATGCCGAGTTCGGTGCCGAAGTTGCGGATCATGTCGACTTGGTTTTTCATCAGGGCGATGAGTGGCGAAACCACTATGGCAGTGCCTTCCGACATCAAGGCTGGCAATTGGTAGCACAGCGATTTGCCGCCGCCGGTTGGCATCAGCACAAAAGTGTTGTTGCCGCCCAGAATGCTTTTGATGATTTCTTCCTGGTTGCCTTTGAACTGGTCGAACCCGAAAACCTCTTTCAATAACTTGTGAATTGCAGTATCTCCTTTTTTTGCCATTGTAAACTCCTTTTTTGGTTCATCAAGATTTTTTGATTAGTTTTGCAATCTCATTTGAGACAAAATTATAGCTTTTAGCTTTTATGACGCAAGAAAATTTGAGAAAAAATGCAAAAAAATCAGGATATTCTTCAACTTGCAAGTCAAATTATTGATAATGAAGCGGATGCAATCGCTAATTTAAGACTGCTTTTGGACGATAATTTCTCCGATGTTGTGCAAATGGTGCTCGAAAGCAAGGGAAATCTTGTGTTTTCGGGCATTGGAAAGAGCGCCATCATAGCCCAAAAGATAACGGCGACGATGAATTCGACAGGCACAGCATCGGTTTTCATGCATGCCGCCGATGCCATTCACGGCGATTTGGGCATGATTCGCGAAGGCGATATTGTGGTCGTTTTGTCGAAAAGCGGTGAAACACCTGAAATCAAGGTCCTGATACCTCTGATAAAATTGCGCGGCAACAAAATCGTGGCCATTGTCGGAAACCGTCAGTCTTTTCTTGCGCAGCAGGCGGATTTCGTGCTTGATGTGACGGTCTCAAATGAAGGCATTCCTGATAATCTGGCTCCGGCAAGCAGCACGACCGCACAGTTGGTGATGGGCGATGCGCTCGCCCTTACGCTGATGCGTTGCCGTGGCTTCTCAACGAGCGATTTTGCCAAGTTCCATCCGGGTGGCGCCTTGGGCAAACAGCTGTATTTACGCGTGAAAGACCTTTATACGAAAAACGAAAAACCGGAAGTCGGTCCTGATGACAATCTTGCGCAGGTCATTATTGAGATGACCAAAAAGCGCCTCGGCGCTGCCGTTGTTACGGAAAACGGCAAGTTGCTGGGCATCATCACTGATGGCGACTTGCGCCGTATGCTGATGAAACATCCTGACATTGAAAAGATTAAGGCTTCCGAAATCATGACACCAAATCCGAAGACGATTGATGAAAACGCACTTGTGGCTGATGCTTTGCACAAAATGCGCCAGAACAGCATTACGCAGTTGCCGGTGGTGAGTGGCGAGGCTTATCTGGGTGTCATCCATTTGCACGACATATTAAAGGAAGGGATTTTTTAATTCTGAATGTTATGAAACTTTGGACTCAAGATCTGGTGAAAAAATATAAGCAGCGCACTGTCGTAAAGCAAGTTAGCGTTGAAGTCAACCAAGGGGAAATCGTAGGTTTGCTTGGCCCGAACGGTGCAGGAAAGACGACCACGTTTTACATGATTGTGGGACTTATCAAGCCGAATTCCGGCAAGGTTTTCCTTGATGAAAGTGAAATCACGGTCGAACCTATGTATAAGCGTGCGCAGATGGGCATTGGCTATTTGGCGCAGGAGGCATCGGTTTTCCGCCAGATGACGGTTGAAGATAACATTCTGTCAGTCATGCAGTTCAAGGATTTGAACAAAGCGCAGCAACGCGAAAAGTTAGAAGGCCTGCTGGATGAGTTTGGCTTGCAGCATGTGCGCAAGAACAAAGGCATTCAGCTGTCGGGCGGCGAAAGAAGAAGAACGGAGATTGCGCGTGCCTTGGCTACCGACCCGAATTTCATCCTTCTGGACGAGCCTTTTGCCGGTGTTGACCCGATTGCCGTTGAGGACATCCAGCGCATCATTTTCAAGCTGAAGCGCAAGAATATCGGCGTTTTGATTACCGACCACAATGTGCATGAAACGCTTTCGATTACCGATCGCGCCTATCTGCTTTTCGATGGTTCGGTCCTGATGTCGGGTATGCCTGAGGAACTGGCCGCCGACCCGCATGTGCGCGAGGTTTATTTGGGCCATGATTTCATTCTTCATAAGAAGGAATTGTGATTTGGTTTTTGGGATAACTACAGATTTGATGTTTTCTCCCGCAGATGCCGCTGATTTGCGCAGATTTTTTTGAACCGCAGATTGCACAGATGCCGCTGATTTTACGCTGATTAAATTACAGATTCGCATCCTTCGATAAACTCAGGAACTGCGCATGAATTGGCACGGATTGGCTGGCGCAAGAAAAAAGAAAAAAACAAAAATTTGCGCAAAAAATCGCTCCATCCCCCTTGCGGAATTTTTCAAAATATATTATTTTTGCACCTCGATGATTGGGAACCAAAAACCGCCTCATTCATTATGAAGCCTTCAGCGTGGATGTTCCCGGGTAAGGTAGCCTTTCATCACAGTAAAACAATAACTCGGAAAACTGCATGGTCAAAAGTGACGACAACAAAAACGTTAATTCATTTGCAATGACATTTTGTGACGGTTCACAAAACGGCAAAGCATTTGCAATGGCACTTTGTGACGCTTCACAAAGCGACAAAACATTTGCAATGGCACTTTGTGACACTTCACAAAACGACAAAGCATTTGCAACAGCACTTTGTGACGCTTCACAAACCGATAAAGCATTTGCAACGGCACTTTGTGACACTTCACAAATCGACAAAACATTTGCAATGGCAGTTTGTGACGCTTCACACAACCTTATGCAGTTTTTCGCACCGAAAAGAACAATTCGGGGAAGCCACACGCCGCAATGCGAGGCCGTGTCTGTTCCCGCCCTTCTGCCGAGGCTGATTCATTCTTATGGCATAACCTGCATTCATCCAAAAAACAACACTATCAAATTCAAATCATTATCCCAGGGCTTTTTGTTAGAACGTGAAGAAAGAAGGGAAAGACATTATGGATGCGGATGGCCATTATTTTCATTGAAAATGAAGAATGTATTGCTAGCTTCGAACTGTCACACTTCAGAAGTGTCGGCAGTTGCCACTCGCCTGGTGGCGCTATACCAAGGCCTGGAGTTCCCAGAGGACTCATATCTCACCAACGCCATGGCAGACTTCATTAGTCTGTCGGAGCGTATCACAGCGGCTGTCGACCGCAGCGTCTACACCGCCTACGGCACTGAAGACAAAAACCGTTGCCAGTGCCTGCGTTCGTTTCATCATCTTTTGGTCAGCTCAAAAGGCTCGCAGGATGCCGTGGTGCGCAACAGCGCCATGGCCATCGCCGAGATTTTCAAGCCCTACGGACTTGCCATCTTGCGCAAGGGCCTCGATGAGAAGACCGGTCACATCAACGCGCTGCTGACCAACCTCGGCGAGGATGCCATGCAGCCGCATGTGGCCAACATCCCGGGCATGGCGGACTGCCTCGCGCAGCTGCAAAACGCACAGACCGCTTTCGAGGCGAAACGTGCCGAGTACCAGACGCGCCGTGGTGCCATGCGTAGCAGCGATTCGGCTACCGCACTCAAAGGCCAGATTCTCTTAAAGCTGAACTCCGAGCTGATTCCATACTTCCGGGTAATGGATACAGCAAAGGGAGACAGTTACTCCGAGTTCTACACCATGGTGTGCCAAGTCGTTGAGTCGGCCAATGTCACAGCCAGTCTGCACCGTGGCCGCAAGAAAGCCGCTGCCAAGGATGAAACCGTGTCAGAACCCCTTCAACCCATCGAAGAAGGAGGTCTGTCGGCTTAACCATTACTTTGTTTTCTCTGCTTAACTTGATTGCTCCAAAAACAAACTATTAAGCAGTAAGGCAGTCCCAACCGGAAAATGGTCATCCGCCATCCGTAATTTGGGGCTGCCTGATTTTTTAGGCGGGCTTTAATGTTTTTGAAAAATACTGAAATGCAAAAATTGATTGTTTTTTCTGAAAAGAGAGGACTGTATGTTGAATAATTCTATATTTTTGTCCTCTATCTTGAATTTGGTAAACATTGATTTGTAAAATGAAAGACTATATACAAATAGGAGTTGACAAAGGACTAATTTCCTTTAATGAGGATCGGTCGCGGATAAGATACAACTGGCAAGAGAAAGAACGGAATTATAACAATCCAGAAGAAAAGGTGCAGGCAATGGCATTCCTTCAATTGGTTCTTGACTACAACTATCCTGAGTCGCAAATCCGTCAATTTGAGCCAGTGACTATGGGCAGTGAAATAAAAGAAGCCGACATTGTGGTTTTTGAAGATGGGCTTTGCGTCAAGCCGTTGATTCTTGTTGAATGTAAGAAACAAGAAGTCAGCGAGGCAGAATTTCAACAGGCCATCAACCAAGCCTATAGTTACGCTTTTGCCTTGCCCGGCGAAGTGAAATATGTTTGGGTGACTTCTGGAATCAAGAATGAGTATCTTGAAGTTGACAAAACCCAAAACACGCGCAACCAACTGCCGGATATTCCTCAGCATGGTGTTCAGGAAGTTACCAATTACAAATATGTTTATGGTGCGGATGATCTTCCAAAAGAAGATGGTAAACAGCGATTTTTCGACTTGTCAGTCATAGACCAATCCGATTTGACGCGTCGTTTCAAACAGGCGCATGAGGCACTTTGGGCTGGAGGACAACTTAATCCGTCAGAGGCTTTCGACGAACTGGACAAACTCATTTTCTGTAAGATTTGGGATGAACGCAAACCAAGGAAAGTTGGCGACCCATACGATTTCCAAATCATCACTGTTTCCAAAAAAGAAGAAAAGGATGAAAGGAAACGCCGATTGATTGAAAATGACAATCTTTATAACAGAATCAAAGGATTATACGAAGAAGGAAGGAAACGTGATGCCGAAGTATTTCGCGACAACATCCGTCTGACACCTGAGAAAGTCAGGACTGTTGTGAGCTATCTTGAAAGCGTAAATTTAGGAGATACAGATCTCGATAGCAAAGGCCGTGCTTTTGAAACTTTCATGGGCTCATTTTTCCGTGGCAATTTCGGCCAGTATTTCACACCTCGCGAGATTGTCAAATTCATTGTTGATGTGCTGCCAATAACCCACGATTCCAAGGTCTTGGACACTTCATGCGGAAGCGGCGGTTTCTTGCTTTACGCCTTGAATAAAGTGCGAGACGAAGCCACTGAATATTATCCGAATTACAAAAAGGACGCGAAGCAATATGCCAAATGGTATCCATATTGGCACGATTTTGCAAAAGAGAACCTTTTTGGCATTGAAATCAATGAGCAAATCTCGCGTGCCGCCAAAATGAATATGATTATTCACGACGATGGTCATACTAACGTCATAACATCTGACGGCCTTGTTTCAGATGCAACCATCAAGGAACGCACAGGCAATAAAGGATTTGAGTACGGAACATTT
Source organism: Bacteroidales bacterium (assembly GCA_045628585.1). Lineage (GTDB taxonomy): Bacteria > Bacteroidota > Bacteroidia > Bacteroidales > F082 > Limimorpha. The sequence goes on from JAZQPN010000394.1 coordinate 10,176, forward strand.
GATTTCATCATTACAAATCCTCCGTTTGGCAGCAACATTCGCCAGACAGAGAAAGCCTATTTGAAGACCTACCAATTAGGTAAGAAAGAGGAAGACTGGCTTGCAGTAAAATCAAAGTCGGGTGATGAAATAAGAGACGGACAGCAAAGCGAAGTGCTTTTCATCGAACAAGACTATCTGTATTTAAAAGAAGGTGGTATGCTTGCCATCGTTTTGCCAGACGGCATCCTCACCAACAGCAGTTTGCAATATGTACGCACTCAATTGGAAGACTGGTTCAGGATAGTTGCCGTTATAAGTATGCCACAAACAGCCTTTACCGCAAATGGCGCAGGCGTGAAAAGTTCCGTCTTATTCTTGAAGAAATGGACGAAAAAACACACCGAAAGTCTTGCCGATAAAAAGAAAGCTATAGAAGCCAAGCTCCTCAATGAAGAAAAATATCTTGCAACACGCGACCTTTGGGACAAGGAAATAAAGCAAAAACAGAAAGATAAAATTGATTCGTTGAAAACACGCGAGCTTAGGACGGCTACAGCCATTAAGCAAACCCAGACCTTTAAAGACTGGAACACCAACCTACAGGCTGAATATGCAGCCAAAGTTGACGAACTGAAATCAAAATTGATGGATGATTATCAGATCAGGAAACAGCAGGAACTTCCTGATTATCCCATTTTCATGGCTATTGCCGAAGAAATCGGATATGATGCAACTGGCAAGAAAACGGCAGTCAATGAGTTAGACATTATTGGATTGGAATTAAAGAAATTCATAAATAGTTTGGATTGAAAATAATGTACAAAGTACCTCAAATCATAGACAGCAACAAAATCTTCATCGTCCAACGCTCGGAGATTGAAGGACGGCTTGATCCCAAAATGGCTTTGTATAATCGTAAAGTCCAACATTCGTTATATCCTAAGGTCAAGCTAAAAGATTTGCTGGTTTGCAAACCACAATATGGTGCAGGCGAACCTGGAATTGAAAGAAAATCACAATTAGAACCAAGATACATCAGAATTACTGATATTGATGATAATGGTTTGGTTTCAGATGATGATTTAGGTGCGACTGCTAATATCGTAGAAGGCAAATATATTCTGAATAAGGATGATATTCTAATTGCAAGAAGCGGTGCTACTGTTGGCAAGGCGTACATCCATAAGCCTACTCCATACGATTGCTTCTTTGCAGGCTATCTTATCCGTTTCAAAATCGACAAGAATAAGGCACTTCCAAATTATGTGTTTTCTTATACACAACTAAACACTTACAAGAATTGGGTTAATGCCGTTCAGCGTCCAAGCGGTCAGCCTAATATCAACTCTGAAGAATACCAATCCCTTGAAATTCCATTGCCTGATATTGTGAAACAGCAAGAGATTGTAGACATTATCAATTCCGCATATTTTCAGAAAAAGCAAAAGGAAAGCGAAGCGCAAAAACTTTTGGATAGTATTGATGATTACATACTTGAGGAACTTGGAATCACTTTGCCGAAAATCAAGACGGACTTGGAAAGCAGAATTTTCTTGGTGAATCGAAGTGAGTTGGAAACACGAATTGACCCGTATTTTTCCCAGAATTATTTTAAAGATGCTTTTAGTTCTGTATATGGTGGAAAATATCCAATTTATTCTGTAAAAAGCATATCAACACTAATTACTAGTGGTATTACGCCTAAATCTGGTGGAGATGCATATACAGAAGATAAAGGGATTGGAATACCGTTCATAAGAAGTGGTAATATTGACATCAATGGTGATATTGATTTTGAGGATTTGCTTTATCTTAGGCCTGAGATCCATGAAACCGTTATGAAATCTTCTCAAGTCAAAAAGAATGATCTTATGATAGCTATTGTTGGCGCGACAATAGGACAAGTAGGCATATACCTTGATGAACGCGATGCAAATATTAATCAAGCGATTGCCTTAGTAAGGCTCAAGAATGGATACAATGTGCAATACGTAAAAGAACTTATAAAGTCTCAAGTCGGGCAATTGTCTCTAAATCGTTTAAAGCGCCCTGTGGCAAGAGCAAATATTAATCTTGAGGAAATATCAACTATAAAGATTCCAATTCCTCCACTCACCAAGCAGCAAGAGATAGCAAATCATATTTGCGCCATCCGTCAACAAGCAAAGCAATTGCAGGGGGAAGGCAAAGCCATTTTGGAAAACGCAAAGAAAGAAGTTGAACAAATGATAATTGGATAAACGACAATGTTTGTAGAAAAGATAATATTCATAAATAGAGCGCCTTTCGAACACTTGGAAATAGATTTCAAGGAAAAAGGTATTAATGTATTGTCTGCTGTAAATGGAAAAGGAAAAACCACCATTCTGTCATATATTACAGATGCTTTATATGAAATGGCCAAGCCGCATTTTCGTCACTCTTTTGATGGCATTGAAAACAAATACTACAGAATATCTTCGGGGTTGGAAGTAATGGATCATAGTCAGCCTTCTGTCGTTTTTATTCGTTTCGGAAATGATGCGGATTTTTTTGATTATATTGATTTTAGAGGTGATAAGTCTGTTGAACAGTATAATGGGCTTCTGCCTAAAGGTAGTAAGATAACCTACGGTGATATTGCTCAAAAACTTAATTCACAAAGTGGTTCATGTAAAATCCTGTCAAATAATTTCAAAAAAGAACAGGCGCTAAAAGTATTCCGACAAAGCATCAACACTTACTTTCCTGCATACAGGAGCGAAATACCGGGTTATTTAAATGATCCGTATAAAAATGTTGTTTTATATAATACATCATCTGGTTTTTCAGACGAATTGACAAATCCTATCGAAGTGCCTTCTTGCCTTGATACACTATCAAATTGGATTATGGATGTAGTTGTAGACTGGGAAGTGAATAAAAAACTCAGAGAAGTTCAAGACAAGAACGGCAAAACTATTGAAATAGACAGTACTCCAGAACGAAATCTATGGGATAATCTGTCAAAAATTGCATCCCTTGTTTTAAGCGCAAAAAAAGAAGATGGAGAAAATATCCGATTTGGCATCGGCACAAGAGACAATGCAGGAATGCGCGTCTCTATTGTGTCTACAAAACAAAACGACATGAAAACATTAACACCTAACCTCAGAGCTTTATCTTCTGGAGAATCTTCTTTGTTAGGTGTATTTTTGGAAATTCTTCGGCAAGGTGACAAAATTCAGACAAACATAGGACTCAATCAAATAAAAGGCATTGTACTAATTGATGAAATTGATAAGCATTTGCATATTAGACTTCAGAATGAGATTCTTCCTCAATTATTGAATTTGTTTCCTAATATCCAATTTATTGTTAGTTCACATTCTCCTTTCTTTAACATGGGGTTGGCAGAACAGGCTAGTAATCGTTCTGTTGTTTTTGACTTGGATCATAACGCAAATTCATGGACTCCAATGGTTGACGAATCTTATAAGTTGGTATACGAAAAGATGATTTCTGAGAACGAAAAATATGCAACATTGTATACCGAAAATGCGAAACTAATACAGGATTTGGAAAAACCAATTGTCATAACGGAGGGTAAAACAGATTGGAAGCATTTTAAGGCTGCATTTGAAATCCTAAAAAATGAATCTAAATACGCATCTTTAGATTTTACATTGCATGAGTTTTCGGAAGACCAAGGTGATGGCGAATTGTACAAACGACTGCTCGCATTTTCAAAAATACCAAATAAGTATAAGATCATAGGAGTATTCGACTGTGATGAAGATAATGGGAAGAGAATCCATCAAAAATCAAATGGCATAGAATCATATGGCAATAATGTTTACGGTATGACAATACCAATTCCTAAGTTTCGTTCCTATAATGATGGTATTTCAGTTGAATTCCTGTACAATGACACAGACTTAAAAAAAACTGATAGTAATGGTAGAAGATTATATGTAACTTCGGAATTTAATGAAAATGGAAGATTGAAATCTAACAAATCAATCGGAGTCCGTAATGCGGATAAAATCAAAAAGTATCTTTCTCAAGAATCTGAAAAGATTAAAGATAATGATGTGTTTGATTTGGACGATAATAGTCTAGCATTGTCAAAAGAAGAATTTGCTACACATGTTTTGGAAAAACACGCTCCTTTTGACGATATGGATTTGTCGGCTTTTTCCGAAGTTTTTGATAGATTGATGGAAATAATAAATAGCGAAAATCCGATATAAGCAATTAAAAGATAGTCAATAGGTTATTTGAATGGGATTCAACTGAGATGGTGAGTGTCTTTCGGAAAACCTATTCCCCATACTGCGCCCTATCCTCCGCCACCTCACTCACCATCTCTTTTTGCCTATAGCACGTCGAAGCCACCGTAACGATATTCTCACCCAGAACCGCCGAAATCTTGGCGAGGGTGGAGAGCGTGAAATTGTGTGTGCCGCTCAGCCAGCGCGAGACCGCAGCCTCGGAGGTCTGTGTCAGCTTGGCCAGTTCTTTCTGTGATATGCCTTTCTGCTTTAGCAGTGTATCAATCCGGTCGGCAATCTGAAAAGACAAGTCAATCTGAATTTTAATGGGTAATTATATACTTTTTGACCCATAGCGGTTCATCTTATCAACCTCCATCAGGCAAGGACTTGCGTTAGCAAGGCCCCATTCGCTTGATTCGCCCGATTAACTACGTTGAATCTGCGATTTCGCGGTTCTTTCTCTACGTCCGGCAGGAAAGGACACTGCAATCCAATTTGTAACCACGATTGTTTTTT
>JAZQPN010000395.1:0-3608 GCA_045628585.1 Bacteroidales bacterium
TATTTTGCCGTGAGCTATCCAAGGGTTTGGAACACGGACTTGTCTGTAAACCAGTATCAGTATGGCGATGAAGTCAATGCTACAACCCTTTATGGCGAGTTCCGCGGTTTCTTCCATGTCATCTATCCGCAGAATTGCGGCTTCCTATACGCACGCCCAAGGGTGACGACAGAAGAAAAACCAAACAATCTGATTTACAACAATAATGGTGATTTCACCGGCTATTGGGAAAAGGAAAACATTTACGACGGCGGCACTTCGTCATACCGCGTCGCCCGTGCTTTCGATGCCCATGGCGGTAATGTGACCTTGACAGAACACCCGTATTATAATAATCAGGATTACATGCTGCAAGGTCCTTACATCAACCATTTGCCGAACACGACTTCTGGCACTAAAGATGGCGCAGGCGTTGTTTGCGACCGTAACTACTACCGCGTGTGGGAAATCAAGGGTGCAGGTGGTAACAGCCAGGTGGAAGCCGTTTTGGTGGCCAAGACCGACGGCACAAATTCCAACGAATTCTTCACCACCACCACCACCATCCTGTTGCCACCTATCAATAAAGACGGTTACGTCATGATCCGACATGGCGGAGCCACAGAACCATGGGGCAATTGGGGCGATGATGTCAATATGGTTAATGCCGGCGTGATTTCGCAAGGCACCAGCCCTAACAATTATGCCTATTTCGTGGAAGGTGCCACCGATCATGGCTGGCATGGTCCTGTTGCCAACACTAATGGAAATGTCAGTGCCGAACTTGACCAAATCAGGATTTTGCCGAACACTACCTTCGGCCTTTCCATCAAGCCTATGGAACGCCTTACGGAAACCCAAACAAATAATGGCGGCTGGACACAAACAGGCGATATGCTGGTGAGCATTGGCTCGGTCAGCGATGACAATTACTTGAATAATACCAGATTGTATGCCGGAGGCGAAGGCGCTACCATGCTGCAGTTCTGCCTTACCTACAGCAACCTGCTCGACCGTAACACCGTGCTTTCACCGATAACCATCTTCTTTGATGAATATTCAGCGGAAGGCACAAAACTCTACACTACGGAAGTGCAGGTCACCATTACGACCCAGACCACCATCGACCAAGACTTCAACGAACCGTTGTATGCCCTCGAATTTGGCAAGGGCGAAGTCCACGATAAGTTCTCGGTGAAAGCAACGCTGCCTATCTTCGCTATGGGATCAGAGGGAACCGAATCGGTATTGAAAGTTAAAGAAATAGGCGAGCCGGAATTTAACACGGCACTTACTGGTGGAGATCCTGCTTTGGTTTCGGTCAGCGATTTCAATGCAATGTCAGCTAGTGACATCGGAGAGAATGTGATTGCCATCAAATTCGGCCCATCACTTACTTACGACAACACGAATGGCTGGCTGGGCAACAGCTTCAGCTACGACGATCCGGAAGCATCGCTTGTCGATATCACGACACTTTCGAGTCTGCCTTACACACTGGGCACTGCCGACGGACGTAAGAATCTCGGCATGCAGTTCGACCTCTATTATAATGGTTCGCTTCACTACCAGGGCGACAACGATATTGAAATCTGTCACTTCCCGGTCACGCTTTCCGTTTCAAATCTTGCCGGTTCTGCCGGTGATGCAGACTTGAAGATTACCGTTTACGTCTATAAGCGTGGCAAGGGCACCGACTGGTACATCGATGGCGTCAAAGGCCGTAACTCCAATACGGGCCATAACCCTGACAAAGCCAAGCTTACGCTCAACGGCGTGCTTGCCGACGAATACAAGCCTGGCGACAACATCTTTATCGTCAATCAGGTCACTGTCAATTCGGTGAATACCACTGTCTGGCCTGACGAAAAGGGAGGTTCGGAAGGCGTAACGCTCTACCGTTATCCAGGTGGACATTTACTGAGTGATGGTGTTACCATCGACACGGACGGTTGCTATGACGGTCCGTTGGTAGTGGCCAAATCCGACCTCCAGCTTTATGGCATCATCCTCAATGGCCTTGACTCCATTTGCTATAATGGCAAGCAGAATTATACCATCAATAACGTGTTGTATCAGAAAGTCGAACCCTTCGATTTCACTGTCAACTCGCCACTTGTCGTCGTTGAGAATGATGGTGCTGTTACCATGAACCGCAGTGAGTTCATCTATAACAACAACCAGAGTTCCACAAACCTCGGTGGTGCCATCCTTGTGGAGAATGGCGGTACGCTGAACGTCAACGGCCAGTCGTTCATCACCAACAACAAGACCACAAGCTCCGATGGCGCGGGCGTCTATGTCGCCAGTGGCGCAACGGTCAATGTGATGGAGGACGTTTACGTGGCAGGCAACACCAAAAACGGCGCCAGAAGCAATGTCTATCTGCCTGACGTGGCAAGCGTAATCAACATCGACAAGGAAAACGGCCTGTCGTCGGGTTCGTTCATCGGTGTCACCAAGAATGAGTTCCCAACTGAGGAGAACTTCACTCCGATTGCCTTCTCATCGGTCCAGCACAAGTCGGAGGATGCATTTAACCAAGGCTTCTTCTTCGACGACCAAGGCATTTACATCGTGTATTATGACGCATTTGATGATGACCTCTCCGCAAACAATATCTATTTCGGCAAGACTTGGGTCACCGTAGTAACCAGTGCACCTGATGACTGGGATATCACAGCCATTGATGATCCTGAAGACTTGGCATGGCTCATTTCCTGCGTCAACGGCTACAATGGCTGCACTCCGCTGGGTACGGATGCCGTAGCCACCGTTACGGCCAACATCGACATGAATGAATACATCTGGGTCCCGATAGGCGATGCCACGAACAGCTTCGAGGGCGTGTTCGACGGCGGCGGCTACGAGATTACGGGCCTGCACAGTTCGATGACAGGTATTTCAAGCCAGGGCCTGTTCGGCTACGTCGATAACGGCACGGTGAAGAACACCTTCGTGCTGGGCGGCACGCTGACGGCCAAGGACAAAGAAAGAGTTTATATGGGCAGCATCGCCGGCGTCGTCAAGAATGACGGTAAGGTATATGCTAGCGAAGGTGCCCTCAACCTGAACACCGTTGCCGAAACCACCATCATGGGCGGTCTGGTCGGCTTGCTCGACAACTCCACCTTACATTCAAGCATCTCCGTTGCTAACCTCAACGGTTATCAGATGGGCGGCCTGGTGGGTGAAACCACCGATGGCGCAAAGGTGCTCAACAGCTATTCCTACACCCAGATGACCGATGCCCAGGCAAAAGATGAGTCCGACAATGTCATTCCTAACGACAAGCCTGTGGCTGGTTTTGTAGCTGACAATGCTTCGACGGGTTCGACGCCTGCTTACATCAACAATTGCTACCTCCGCTTGAGAAATGGCAACAGCCTTGCCCACACTACGCTTTACGCTTTCGACGCCGCTTCAAAGGCTTCCAACGTGATACAAAACGCCTATTATTTTAGTGGTGACGACTTTGCGGATCATCTCTCAAATGGTGCTACCGATCCTGATAATAGCTGGCGTACCTTCAATGTGGCTACTCACCCTTATACCTATGCGGAAAACTACAACAGACTGAACGATAAGACTAACCCATCTCCTGAAGACCCATATATGCTTGACGTGCT
>JAZQPN010000396.1:0-1581 GCA_045628585.1 Bacteroidales bacterium
GAATGAAAGGATGGCTTTCCTTCGTGCCATGCTGATTAACAAGTTGGTGAATTGCGTGAGTGGTATTTTTGTTCAAAACTACGAAACCATCATGGAGGGTGGCTTTCAAGGCAGTCTGATTTCTCATTTACCTGAATATGAGGAAAATGCCTTGAAAAAATGTCGCAATGCTTCGGTGAAAAACATCTACCGCCACCCGTCTGTGGTGAAAATCGAACTGACGGGTTTCAAGGTCATTGGCAATCTTTTGGAGGATTTTACTGATGCGGTTTTGCATCCTGAAACGGCTTATAATCAGAAACTTCTGTCGCTGATGCCTGAACAGTTCAAGACCGATTCCGACGAAATATATACTAAGGTGCAGTCGGTCGTGGATTTCATTTCGAACATGACGGATTTGTACGCCGTGCAAATGTATAAGGATTTAAGAGGAATTGATTGATTTAAACAATTGAGAATGAAAAGAATAGCACTGGTTGTACTTCTTGCTTTAATGTTTTGCAAGACATACGCTCAAAATACATTTTTCCGCACCGAAGGCTTGCAGGTTGCCGTTAATGAAAAAGGTTTTTTCGCCTCCATTCAGGTTTGTGACAAGGAAATTTTGTCGGGGAATAAATATCCGATTGTGTTGGCTTGCGTGAATGGCCGTTTGGTTTTGCCAACCCGTTTTGAACCAGCGTACGGCACGCTGTATGAGGTCGGTTTCGATGATGGCGGCGCGGTCTTGCTCGATGTTCAGCAATTTGATAATTATTTGAAAATCACGCTTGAACAACAGGAAAATGTGAGTTATGATGCTGTGCTGTTTTGTCCCGTGAAGGTTACGCTTTGTGAGACGGTTGGCGATATTATCGGTGTGGTTCAGGGCAAGAATCTGGCTTTTGGCATTCAGGCTTTGAACATTAAGACCAATGCAGGCATTCCGCAGGAATATGTCGGGAAAGTGCATGAGCATTTCAATTATGTGGGTGAAGATGCGGCGGTGTCAACTTCCAAAATTTCCGCTGAACGATTGGCTGCAACGCGTGTTGAAAATGGTGTAATGATGCAATTCTCAGCGCGTTACCGTGGCCGTCAGGAGTATCGGAAGGTGCAAGGCGTTGAGCAATGCCTTGTTGAGCCAGTGCAAGACGATGGCAGATTGCTGGAAGGTGCTTCGGTGGCTTTGTTCGGCTGCCGAAAGTCGGAGGCTTTATCTCGTATTGGCGATATTGAAGTTGCTGAAAATCTGCCACATCCGATGTTCGATGGCGAATGGGGAAAGACTTCGCGTGCCGCCATGAAACCTTATATCATTTCCGATTTTTCGGAGAATGACTTGGATTTCGTTTTGGAAAAATGTCATCGTGCAGGCATGGAGTATCTTTATCATATTGAGCCGTTTGAGCATTGGGGACATTTCGATTGGTCGCCCGAATTTGTGAAAGGTGATGACAGGGCGGTTGCGCGGCTTGTGGCGCGTGCCGAAAAAGAGGGCGTGAAAATGGGCGTTCATACGCTGTCGAATTTCACGACGACTGACGATTCGTATGTTACGCCGCTGCCTTCCAAGCATTTGCTGAAACAGGGCGTGGTGAA
>JAZQPN010000397.1:0-1979 GCA_045628585.1 Bacteroidales bacterium
AATGCCTTCCAGATTGACAAAAGGAGCCTTCTCGTCGCGGACCGAAAAAGGGCTGCCACTCAAAATGACGCCTTTCACATTCGGGCCAATGGCGGGAATCTTGTTATAAGGATGAATTTCACAGTAAACATTCAGTTCGCGTAGGCGACGGCCAATGAGTTGTGTCACCTGCGAACCGAAATCAAGTATCAAAATCATTTCTTGCATATCGGGAAACTTTTTTGCAAAAATAGGCAATTTCGCGAATGAAAACGAAAGAGAAGTTATTTTTTGTGCATTGTCCTGAAAAGGGCTGGTTCAAAGGACTAGTGTAGGCAACGAGGCTGCCCTGGTGGTCGGTGAAGGTGTAGTGCATGGTCATTTCTCTTTCTTAATGCTATGGTGGTAAAGATAGCTTTTTTAATAATAGGGCGGCAAAACAGATATTGCCGCCCTAAACCGAAATGATTCAATTTCTATTTTTCAAGTTGGTTATTCTATTCCAATAACAATTAAAATAGTCCTTTGCTTGTAACATAATAATATCAGACCTCGAATCATCAAATGGATAATAAATACCATTGTTGGGGAAAACCACATACAATTGATTGTCTTTTAACGCAAAGAAGAAAGCGTACTTGTCAGAAAAATCCGGATATTCGACTATGGAAAAATCGGGCAATTCACATGTGAAAACACAATCCAAAGCCTTATCATGTAACAATTGCATCAACTCTTGACCAAATACGATTTCATTTCCTTCGTAAAGAAATGATTCAGTTTTATGATTTTTATCTATAACGCTTGCTTGCTTTTCCTCAACATTATACAAAATGATTTGCTCAACATAAAAAGGACTTTTGTTGCAGAAAGAGATTCCTTTCTTTTTTAGCAAAATAACATCTTGAATAAAACCAGATTCACTTTGGTAATAGTCTTTTGAAAACCTTTTGGCGTTTAGACTGTCAACATTGGGAAAATTCATTCTATAACAAGGGTATAGCGTAATATTCTCTTTAGCTAATGACAGGGAATCGTTTTCTTCTATCATAAGCCATGTCTGATTCATAGCCGTAGTTAGTTCGTCCTTAGAGACAAGTGTTGAGAACCGATTAGAACTACATGACGTGAAGAAAGACCATACCGATATTAGAACTATGAACGCGGGTTTTGTTTTCATCGTGACTTTTTATTAAGGTAATTATGTGTATTAGGTTTTAATACTCTGGCGCAATATCCACCACATACCCGATCGGGTCAGTAAACCTCAGCGGGTTGTTGAAGCAATAGGAATAGCGGTTGTACGACTGGGTGTAGTCCGTCTGCTGCACCACAATGTCGGGCAAGAGCATACGGCCAAGCATGGGGTCATATAGCCTGCCGTTCATATTGTTGCAATATGTGAAAGATTCAGCCATACTTGCCTGATTTTGACACTGCAAATATAGGACAGGAATAAACGGAAAGCAAGAAAAAACGAAGTTTTTCATTGCCGACCGTCCGCCGGACTCATAGCAAATAACAAAGATTCGCCTAATTCGCCCGATTAGCGGTTAAATTAAACGCGGAAATTGTCAGGATTCAACCGACATCAACATTTTTTCTTACTTTTGCGAACAAATCAGAAGGGAAAATGTCTGCTAAAAAGAAAAGTAAACCTAAGATAGAAACACATCTTCCAAAGGAGAAAAAGCAATCGTCAGTCAGTGGATTCACAAAGATTCTGCTTTGGGTGCTCATTCTTTTCGCAGCATCAATCATCATCAGTTACCTAATTTCTTAAAACCATGGATTTTCTGTTACTTGGAGTGTCGGTTTTGCCTGTCATCGTCCTAATGATATACATCTATAGGCAAGATAAATTTCAAAAAGAGCCACTCGGATTGCTGATAAAGGCTTTTATCGGCGGCATTCTTTGCATCCCGCTCGATTTCGTTGTCGTCGACCTCATCAATATGATTTTCTACAGCGAGACGCCTTTTTACTCCGCCTTTTTCGAA
>JAZQPN010000398.1:0-10151 GCA_045628585.1 Bacteroidales bacterium
CGACTTTGTTGATGTATTAAAATCGATTAATGCCATGGAAATACCTGCAAATCCGCATACAAGGAATTCAACACCAGATTTGATATGACCATTTATGAAAGACACACTGGCTAAGGAAATAAAAAACGCAGCGCAGATAGAAAGTACAATTATCAGCAGCCTGTTGTCGTGTGATTTGTTTTCGGTTTTTGCTTCTGTTTCGTCAGGTTCCTCTTTTGTGCTTGTTTCATTTTCCTTTTCTTTGACGTAATTAGCTGCATTATCCTTGTCGGAATAGACTACGTTTGGAACCATCTCAAAATCATCGAAATAGAAAGGAGCTTTGTAAACGTGTTTTCCGTTTATGATAGGAGAAATATAGTATTTTCCTCCATCAATAGTGTCAACAGCAACGTCGGTCGGTACGGAATGAAGATACCACATATCGGCATCATCGCTTTTTTTCCGAATGATACACATGCAATCTTCGCCCTTATGGCGGGCAAAGAAACCGACCTGCATAGAATCTGGAGTCCAGCAGATGAGATGATCTGCACTCAGCATTTTGCAATTTGGTGTCACTTCCATCACGATGCCATCAGAAAATTTCACTACAACTTGTCCTTTGGCATCAACAGAAAGCGAGCTTTGTCCATCCGGTGCAAAAGCAATGGTTTTAGGTCCTATGATTTCGTGAAATGGTGAGGTTCTGGCAACAGGCTCGTCGAAAGATGGTGTTGTTGTCTTAAATGTATGACTGTCAATAAAATCAGCAACACTTTCAAAACCATTGCCAAGTCCTTTGAGACTCTGCTGGTCATCAGTCCATTCAAGAGTGGAATATTTGTCGTAATCAAAGACTTTCAAAAGTTTACAATTGAGGACATCGACAACAGCAGCTGCTGGAATATGTATGCCATTATCATTGTCAAACATGGAACTATCTGTGTCATATTCAGCAGCGAATGCAAAGCGGAAGCCATCGTCACTCCAAATAGTCTTGACTATGTCAATAAAATTTTCTTCCAATTGGAAATATAGTTTTTTTGTCCTGATGTTTCTAAATTTGATATAGGAGTATTCTGCTCCAAGCCCAGATTCGCCCATAGAATGGATGTGTTGGACATAATCAAACAATGGGGGTTCGAGGCATTTTAGTGTTTCCTTGTTCTGTGCTTTGGATGAATCAAAGCCTGGCAAAGGCAATGGTGCATCTTTAGTAGTCACCTTGGGAAATTTGTCTCCAATGTTCCAAACGACGGATTCGATCATTTTCCCTTTAAAATATGAGCAATAGATTAGTTTGTCATTGATAAACACTGTTGCCAGCGATGAACGTATCGAATCCCTGCCCTTTAGATAAAAAGCCTTGCTGTCATAACGCCATCCGATGACATCGGAATCATGCATGTCAAAATCAGGAAGTTTGTCAATAAGATTCAGAAGTTCCTCGTTTTCAGAGTTATATACAGCAACTTTATTTTTATAATCTTTTGTTATAAAGAAAAGGACATAATATTTCCCGTCTGGTGAGAATAATTTTGTGTATAAAGGGATGTACATTTTATTCAGGATATTTTGTTATAAAACGATGATTATCAATGATATATATTTGTATTCAAGTTTTTAATGAATTTTTGCGTAAAAATGTTGAACAAATATAAAAAAGGCAGTTGATTTATACAATAAATTGATTATCAATAATTTTACATTGCAATAGCAAAAAAGTATACCATATATTATGGTGCGAAGATAGACAAATAATCAATGAATTGTTTTTTTTTGCAATTTTTTTGGAATGTATGCTAAAATTGCCCAGAGCTCATAGTTGTCGGGCTATGTCCTTGATTTTTCGGCCATCCACCGCTTGGTTCATTGTCAGACGACTTCCGCACTGATAGCCATACATGTTCTCGTTGGACAGGATCATTCAGGAGTCCGGCGGATTCGCAACTAACGTGCTGATGTCCAATAACCTACCTGACGACGTTATCGAGACCTACAGGAAACAGTGATAGATTGATACCGGCTTCAAATCAATGAAATCCAGCGGATTTAGTGATAAGTAACTATTCATAAATAAACTGCAAATAAAATCTTCTCATTTCGACTACTTCGACCAACTTAGCACCCGGCTCAATGAGCGGAAAATCAGCTTGCAGCGTTTCGCTCCCTGAGCTTGCCGAAGGGTAGAAGCATTGCGTCTTTTATGTAAACTAATTTTGCTTGCTTGATGAAATCGATAAGAAGTATCGCGGTTTGTGAATTATCCTAAATCACTTCGCCTTTCAGAACACCATTAGCAAACAAGTTCCTCACAAGTTCGTCGCGGCGGATGTGATAGGTCTTGACGCCGAGTTTCTGGGCCGCTTCAATGTTTTCGGCCGTGTCGTCGATGAAAAGTGTCTCTTCCGGATTGAGGCCTTCGTGGTCGAGGATGAATTCAAAGAAACGCGGGTCGGGCTTTTCCAAATGGATGTCGAATGAGAAATAAGCCTTGTTGAAAAGCTCGTCAAATTCCTGATAGCCGAAACGCAACTGCAAGTCCCTGACATAGAGGTCGTAATGGATTTCGTTGGAATTGCTCGCTAAGAAAATCTTGTAGTGTTTCTTCACCTTTTCGATGGCTTCGATACGCTCTCTCGGAATGTCGAGCAGCATGGCGTTCCAGATGGAATCGAATTTCTCGTCGGTCATCTTGCTGACGTTGAGGGCTGCCTTCAGTTTTTTACGGAAAGTCTTGGCTGTGTAGACGCCCGTGTCGAATTTGCTGAGCAAATCAAGAATTTCGGGTGATTTCAGAAGTTCCATATCCGAGAAGCCGGCTTTTTTCAATTCATTGAAAGTCAGTTGTTCATCTATGCCGAGAATGACGCCGCCGAGGTCAAAAATGATGTTTTTTATTTTTGCTGTCATATTTATTCAGTTTTTCCTTTCAAATTTTCTGCAAATTTGTAACTTTGCAGCGCAAAAAGCAAGTAAATAACAAAAAAATTGCTGTTTTTGTTCGTTTTTTGCGGTCCTATAGCGCAGTTGGTTAGAGCAACTGACTCATAATCAGTAGGTCCTAGGTTCAAGTCCTAGTGGGACCACTTGAAAATGCAGAGTTTTGGCTCTGCTTTTTTCGTTTTTATATTGCCATTGTGGATTATTTATTAGATTTGCAGTCTCGTAGATTGACAACTAAAATAATTACATTTTCAAAAAACGCTTTGTAAAATGAACACTATTGCCAAATATGTTGCCATTTGTTTGCTCGTGTTTTTCTCCTCGTGCTCGATAAAGAAAAACAGCGTCGATACAGATGCTTTGAAAGAAAAGGAATGTACTGAATTGTACGGCGAACTGGAAACGAAGGAAATTCATATAACACAGGATAAAGTTCGTCATTTTGGTTTTAATTCACCTATTCTGCCAAAAGATGACACTATAGTAATTACTATTCCAAACAAAACTAATCCAGATGTTTTGTGCTGGTCTACTGCGTATTTCATTTATAATAACGGAGCTGGAATTTTTATTAGTGACGAGTATACTTTTTATGATGAACTTTTTCGGAGAATTACAAAAGCATCTATAAGAATAATAGCTCCTTATTTGGACACGATTGGAGGAGAGAAGTTTTTTGTGCCCGAAACAACCGTAACAGAAGGCGTTGATGAAAATGGATTGTGTTGGAAATGGGTACGTTTCGAATTCATGTCGTACGGCTATTCTTCAGTTCCGCCAGAACACAAGTGGTATTTCGACAGGATTCTTGAAAGCTTCCATAAAAAGACACCGAGTTATCAAGAGGTGTTTGATGAATTACAAAAGAAACTTGACAGGATTCTTGAAAATTTTCGTGAAACGAAACCAGATTATCATTATCAGGATGTGGATGAGGAATTATTAAAGGAAGAGTGAAATTGTAAAAATGTGTATTTTTGCACCATAATTAAATGGATTATGGCAAAACCAATTGAAGCTACCCCAGTATTAGAGGGAGAGGATGCTTTCGCTTTTATCGAAGAATTGGAAAAGCGGGAAAAAGTATCGAAAGAGGAAAAGGATCGTATTAAGGCAGATGCTGATTTGATGCGTTCGATGCTTACTTTTGCCTTTTAATGTTTGAATAATTTCATAAGTTTTTGGCTTAAATAATATGCAAGAAAATAACGAAGATATTACCCGTACCGAACTCGATGAACTTGGAGAGTTCGGACTTATTGACCAGTTGACTCAAGAGTTTCCTTTGCGGAATGAATCGAGCCTGAAAGGTGTCGGAGATGATGCTGCAGTCATCAATCATGAAGGCGAACGCACTTTGGTCTCCGTCGATATGATGATTGAAGGCATTCATTTCGACATGACCTATACGCCCCTGAAACATTTGGGCTACAAGGCCGCTGTGACCAATTTCTCTGACATTTACGCCATGAATGGCACGCCAACCCAGATTGTGGTCGGATTGGGCGTCTCGAACCGCTATTCCGTCGAGGCTTTGGACGAACTGTATGCCGGCATCCGTTTGGCCTGCGAGCGTTATAATGTCGATATGGTCGGCGGCGACACGACAAGCAGCAAGGCCGGTCTTGTGATTTCCATCACGGTCATCGGCAAGGCTAAGGAAGAAGACATCGTTTACCGCAATGGCGCCAAGAAAAACGATTTGCTTTGCGTGAGCGGCGATTTGGGCGGCGCCTACATCGGCCTGCTGATTTTGGAACGCGAAAAGGCTGAATTTCTGGCCAATCCGAACATGCAGCCGAAACTGGAAGGCTTGGATTATGTGCTTGAGCGTCAACTGAAGCCCGAAGCACGCAAGGACATTGTGGCGCAACTGAAGGAATTGGGCATCAAGCCGACTTCGATGATCGACATTTCCGATGGCTTGGCTTCCGAAATTCTGCACCTTTGCAAGCAGTCGGGCGTGGGCTGCCAGCTGTATGAAGATAAAATCCCGATGGATCCGACGACGGTAAAACTGTCGAAAGATTTCGACATCGTGCCGAGCATCGCCGCATTGAGCGGTGGAGAGGACTATGAACTGCTTTTCACCATCGACCAGAAGGATTACGAAAAGATAAAGACCATTTCATCCGATGTCTCGGTCATTGGCTATATGACTGAAGATAAAGGCATTGCTGAAATGGTGACCAACGATTTGCATGTTTTCCCGCTGAAAGCGCAAGGCTGGGATCACATGAGGAAAAAAGAGGAATGAGAAATTAGGAGTGAGGGGGAAATTGGAGGAAGAAAAAATTGGACACGTGTTTGCCCTGAAAGGGCAGATTAGTACAGCAAAGGGCAGAGTGAGCAATGCGAACGCCGCCCTTTGCGAATAAATGAAAACAATAAATGATAGATTTGCCTGAAAACATAAAAGCAAAATTGGCCGTCCTGCCATCGAAACCAGGCGTATACCGCTACTTCGACAAAGACGGTGAGTTGATTTATGTCGGTAAGGCAAAGAACCTGAAACGGCGTGTTTCCAGCTATTTTAATAAGGAACAGTTTGGCAAGACAAAGGTCTTGGTGAGCAAAATCGCTGATTTGGAATACAGCATTGTGGATTCCGAATCGGAGGCTTTGCTGCTTGAAAACACGATGATCAAGCAATACAAGCCGCGTTATAACATCTTGCTCAAGGACGATAAGACTTATCCTTGGCTGTGCGTTAAGAACGAGCCGTTTCCACGCGTTTTCCTTACCCGCAAGAAGGTAAATGATGGCTCCGATTATTTCGGTCCTTATCCATCGGTGCGCACGGCGCATATCCTTTTGGATTTGTTGGGACAGGCTTATCAGATGCGTTCCTGCCGCACACCGCTCACGGTGCAGAATGTCGAAAAAGGGAAATATAAGGTTTGTCTCGATTTCCACATCCACAAATGCGGCGGCCCATGCGAGGGTTATGTCTCGCAGGAGGATTATGGCAAGATGATTGCCGAAATCAAGGAGATTGTTCGCGGTAATCTGCAGTCGGTTTTGCGCGATTTGAAGGCGCAGATGATGGATTGTGCTTCACGTATGGAGTTTGAAAAAGCGCAGGTAATCAAGGAAAAATACGATTTGTTGGAGAACTACCGCAGCCGTTCGACGGTGGTCAGCACGACAATTCATAATGTTGAGGTTTTCTCCTACATTGATGACAACGAGTCGTTTTATGTGAATTACATGAAGGTGGTGGATGGTGCTGTCATTCAGTCACATTCCTTTGAAATGAAACGCCGATTGGAGGAAACGGCTGAAGAATTGCTGTTGCTTGCCATAACGGAATTGCGGCAGCAAATGGGCAACCATAGTCATGAAATCATCGTTCCGATGAAGCTTGATTATGCCATTGACAATGTGGAGTTTACCATTCCGCAGCGTGGCGACAAGAAGCAGCTTTTGGAACTTTCGCGCCGCAATGCTGCACAGTATAAGATTGACCTTGAGCATCAACGCTCTCTTGTTGACCCTGAGCGTCACCAGAAGCAGGTGCTGAACCAGCTGAAAGAATCGTTGGGATTGCCTGTTTTGCCTGAAGTGATAGAGTGTTTTGATAATTCCAATTTCCAAGGCGATTATCCTGTGGCTGCTATGGTTCAGTTTGTCAACGGCAAGCCGAATAAAAGTGCTTACCGTCATTTTGATATCAAGACGGTTGTCGGCCCCGATGATTATGCCTCGATGAAGGAAGTGGTGCGTCGCCGTTATTCGCGTCTTATTGCCGAAGGTCAGCCATTGCCGAACCTAATCATCACTGATGGCGGCAAGGGGCAGATGGAGGTTGTAAGGCAAGTGGTTGAAGATGATTTGCATGTCGAAATCCCGATTGCAGGTCTGGTGAAAGATGACCGTCACCGCACCAACGAAATGCTGTATGGTTTCCCGCCCAAAGTGGTTGGTGTGAAGTTAAATTCCGAATTGTTCCGTTTGTTGACTTACATTCAGGATGAGGTTCACCGTTTTGCCATCACACACCACCGCAAGAAATTCGAGAAAGGTTTCATGCATTCCGAATTGGCTGATATAAAGGGTGTTGGAAAATCGACGGCTGAAAAGTTGCTGCTTGAATTGAAATCAGTGGCCAACATCAAGGAAGCAAATGAGGAACGCCTCGCCGAAGTGATTGGGCCTGCCAAGGCTAAGTTGGTGTTTGCGCATTTCAGGGAATCACGGAATTGATTTTCCTTCAGTTTCGTGTGCGAAAATTTTAATATCTCGCTGTTGTTCAGTGTATTGTGATTTCAGCCATGATAGGGTAGTGGTCGGAAATGAAAGGCTTGCCGTAGTCGCCATTCAGTGTGCGGAAATTCGTGACTTCAGCGTTTTTGTAGAAGATGTGGTCGATGACGGGATTGCCATCGTAAGGTTTGCCAAAATAATTGAAAGAAGGTTCCCATTGTTCGGCAGGCAAAAACGCACGGCTGTCGTTCATTACGGCTTTTAGCGGGTCGAAAATCGGCGAACTGACATCGCTATTAAAATCGCCAGAAAGGAAAACCGGACAGTTTGGGTCTTTTACTATTTTGTTTATTTTGTTGATAATCAGTAGTATGGATTGCTCTCTTGCCACTTGTCCGACATGGTCTAAGTGTGTATTGAAAGCGTAGAAAGTCTTCCCTGTTTCAATATCTTTCAGATTGGCCCAAGTGACGATGCGGATGCAGGCTGCGTCCCAGCCAAAGTCGGGCGCTTCGGGTGTCTCGGAAAGCCAGAAGTTGCCTGAGTCGAGCAGTTCGTACAGGTCGTTGCGGTAATATAAAGCCATAAATTCGCCACCGTCTTTGCCGTCATCGCGACCTACGCCCACGCGACTGAATTGTGGACAACATTCATCAATGTAAGCCAACTGTTCAGGATAGGCTTCTTGCAACCCAAATAATGTAGGTTGTTCTGTTTCAAGCATTTGTTTCGTGGCTGGCTTGCGCAAATCCCAGTCATTGTCGCCGTCGTTGGCGCGGCTGTTGCGGATGTTATAGGAAATATAGCGGATGTTTGTTTCTTTTTCGCCACAAGCGCACATGGCCGATAGCATGACGATGGAAATGAGTAAAAGAAAGTGCTTTTTCATTGTAATTAAAGATTGAATGACGCAAAAATAGTGATTGTTGCAAGAAATTGTTTTGTTTTTATTAGAAATTTTCGCAGATGCCTCAAAACTATTGGTGGATTGGAGCGTAAAAACAAGCACGAGTGTCTTTACATGTCAAAAAAGCTGTGGCAATCCTAACAAATTGTTCATAAGTAAACAAATCGGGGATTTGCATCTCCTGATTTTCCGTTAAGTTATGTTTTATCGTTTTTTGTCGATTGGCAAAAATAACATTAAAATCGGGAATGAGTTGTTTCTTAATTTCATATTTTTGCACAACTGAACACAAACACATTAAATATTTATACCTATGAAAAGATTATCTCTAATTCTAATGCTGATGTTGTCAGTAGTTTGGTCGTTTGGCCAGACTACGGTACACATCGATTTCAACGATTTTACTGAAGAAGTCAACATCAACGGTCAGCAAGGCTGGGTGGCTCGTCCGCACAGCGCAGGCAATGGCGGCAAGCCGCTCTACACTGGTTTTCTGGGTCCTCGTGGCATGATGACGCCCGACGAAACCATTGGCGTTTTCTCGGTTTGCTCCGGCACAAGTTACGGCGACATAGCCACGCACAGCCTCAGCGATTATGGTTTTGACTTTTCAACCGGCGGCGTCATCGAGGTTGAATGTGACATGTGGCGTGAATGGTGGGGCGACTTCTTCGGCATCGGTTTCGATGGCGATGGCGACGGCGTGGTGCTGCCTCCAATCCTTGGCAACTACGAGCCAATCCGCCCGAATCCGAACGGCACAAGTCCTGACGGCGGCATTTACATGCTGACCACCGGCATCAACGAAGAGAATCCTGACGGTTTCATGAACGGCATCATCCTGCCGAACAACACGATGGCTTTCGATTTCGATTTCGAGCCCCATCAGCATTGGTACCGCTGGAAGATTTCCATCGACTTGGATGCCAACGATGGCGCAGGCGCTGTCACCTTATTCATGATGCGTGATGTGCCGAATGGCGAGTTTGAACCTGTTCCAGGTTGCCAAGGTCTGCCTATCGGCCTCACCCCAGGCAGCGGCGATAAATTCGACCCAGCTGCATGGAACGGCATTTTCATGCTGAACAGCGGTTACGGTGGGTTCGACAACTTCACCGTCCGTCACACCCCTGGCGGATTGGCTGCCCAGTTCATCGATTTTGAAGCCATCTCCGACCAGTTGGTTTACAATGAACCTATCACCCTTCAAGCCACGGCTTCATCAGGTCTGCCTGTGACATTTGAAATTGTGGAAGGTCCTGCGACCTTGAATGGCAACATCCTCACTTTGACCGGCGAAGAAGGCCTTGTGAGAGTCCGCGCCAGCCAGAACGGCGACGGCACGCAATGGCAAGCCGCTCCGGCTGTGACACAGTCGTTCTATGTGGTTGACCCTGAAAACTATGCACCTGAAATCACCATCCGCCGTCCTTACGAGGGCACAAAGGTCTATATGCCTGATTTCAATCATCCTGTGATGCTGGTTTTGAGCGCCTACATCGACCACGGCGACGCCATCAAGTTTGAGGAAGTGAAATGCACCATCGACGGCGAAGACTTCATTCTGAAGACCGATTATCCCGACAAACCATCCAACGGCTACTGGTACACGACCTGGCAGCCGACGGCAGCAGGCACCTATAATATGACCGCCAGCATCAAGCAGTCGGGCGGCAAGGTTACGACCGTTTCCAACACTTTTGAAGTGACGACCGACTATGAAAGCATGACAGTGACCGCTTTCAATGGCGACTTGATTGTGAAACCTGGCGTGCAGAACAGTTTTGGCGAATATGTCTTCCCAACCCATGTCAACGCCTTCAATGCCATCAACTTGCACTACGACCATCATTGCGTGAACGGCAACTGCGACCCATACGACCGCGTGGGTTACTGCCGCGTGAAAAACTACCGTGGCGAGTGGGTTGAACTGTACCGTTACATCACCCCATTCGGCGTGGAATGTCAGGATGATTTGGACGTGACCGATTTCACCACCTTGCTGCAAGGTCTCGTCGAATTTGAATTATACTGCCAGACTTGGACCGGCGACGGCTACAATCCTGTCGCCGCCTTCGAATACACCAAAGGCGCACCCGATTATCCATAC
>JAZQPN010000399.1:0-12651 GCA_045628585.1 Bacteroidales bacterium
TTTGTATTCGGTTTCCCCTTCGCCGTTCTGTCCGTCTTTCGCCTGTCTGCCAAAGGTGCGTGCCGCCCTTCGTCAGTCCGTCGCTCTCTCGATGGGGCAAAGCGCAAAGACGGAACACCCCGCGCAGGTTTTCAACCAGGCTTAAAATTCTCCCTTGCCAGAAGAAAGAAAAAATGTATTTTTGCCTTTTGATAATGGCATCTACACACAAGATTGCTATTGTTATATTGCGTTTTTGCCGCTCTTCGGAGCGGCTTTTTTTATATTCATCTATTTCTCTTTTCGTTCTTTTTTCTAATCGCGTGTGTTAATTGTGTGTATTTTTCAAAACGAAAAAAGGAAGTCACTTTCGTAACTTCCTTATTTTCAGTGTGGGAACTAATGGATTCGAACCATTGACCCCCTGCTTGTAAGGCAGGTGCTCTGAACCAACTGAGCTAAGCTCCCGTTTTAACTGACATAAATCTTTCGATTTGCGGGTGCAAAAATACTACTTTTTTCGATTCATTCAACAAGAATCTGACATTTTATCATATTTTATCCAAAAGGCAACGACACAATGTTGATTTACAACATATTATCGGATTACATAATTATACAAAGCACTGCCAACGCCCGTCACCAAATTCACTTCATTATTATTATGAAGGCTGCCAACGGCAAAAGGCGTTTCGCCAACCAACCCTGCACTGACTGACATATTTCCCTTACTGTCAATAAGATAAATCTCGCGGGCTTTTTCGGAAACGATGCCCAACACACGCTTATTACGTGAAGTGTTGAAAAACACAGGCTTCGTGGTGATTTCAATATCAAAAGAGTGTTCAAAAAGGATGTTCTTGAAACGGTCGAAAATCCAAAGGTTCTTACCATCCAAATAAATGAAATCAGGATCCTGATTAGCATTAAAATCTTCATACATAAAGAAATGTCTGTCGGAAAAATCGCCGAAATCGGTACGTGCCAAATTGCCTTCAGACGAAATATAAAGCAAATCACCCTTATCGTCAGAAGTAAGGATTATGCCCTTTCGGTTGGTCTTATTTTCATAAAAATCAGCACCTTGCGACTTTTTCAATTCGTCAGTCAATGGGATTCGGATTCTGCCCTGACGGTCCAAAATGCGAATGGCTCCACGTTCATCAGTAACAATGATAAAGTCCTTGTTATCAGCCACTAAATGCTGCACTGGTTTCAGCACCTTATCATCAGTGCGGTGCCGGTTCCAGCCTTCGGTTTCCTCGCCATTCAAATCATAATTGTAGACGAAACGGTCTTCACCACACAAAACGAGGCGAGAATCGGACGAATCGAAATAATTGAAAACCGATAGTCCATTGGAAGCCTTAGAGAGCAATTTTACCGGAAAACCATTCATCACATCACCCTGACTGTCAATCAGATAAATGTAATTCAAAGTATTAAAGACAAACTGCTGCTGACCGTTTTTCAAGGCATCTACTACAAAAACATCGCTCATCGGCGATTCCGAAATACCATTCTTCCAAAGGATTTCGCCATCAGCCGAAATCAGATACATATTGTCCTGAGTATCAAACACAACAATATCATTTGCATTTCCCGATGGATTCGTCACAATGTAAGGTTTTCCTTTCATTGGCGCATCAAGATTCAGTTTCCAGGCAACATTCTTTTCCTCTTTTACTTCCGACTGATTCTTGAGGAAAGCGCAAGTGTAAACCAAATCTTTTGACGCGGAAAATTGCACGGAAAATGCCTGATATTTGGACAAAAAACCATCATTCCGTTTCAGGAAATCCAAAAAATCACCGCCTAAATAGGAATAGATAAACTTCTCATTATCAGCGCAAGAAACATAAAAAGAGATGTTTGATGTTTCAAGCATGTTTTCCTGAAAATCCTTGAAATTCTCGTTCAAGTCGAGCGTGCGGCCTGAGCGATAGGCAGCAATCACATCCTGAAGCACATTCACCTCATTGGCAATCACCAAATACTGGTCGACAATCGAATAGCAACATTTTTTCAAGGCAGAGAAATTTGGTCCAAAAACAGCGGGAACAAAATCTTCAGCCTTCAAATTGAATATTGTATAACCTTGTGATTCAATAGTTTCAGATACGCCAAACTTTGAAATCATGCGCGTCCAGAACTGTATGGACAAAGCCGGGGTTTCCAAACGTGCCACAAAAACCGGATAAGAAGCATTGCCAAAAACGGAATACGAAACCTCAGACAAACTGGCAATAAATTGTTCCTCAACATCGTTTCCATAGCATTTTAGCAAATCCTCAACTGATTGATTATCCATAATTTCCTCCCAATACGAAGCATAATCAGACATGCCGTAATGCAGCATCATTTTGGTATTGTAAGGCAGAATGTTGACAATGGAATTGCGCACAGGCAACTGATATTTAAGCGGTTTCAGATAAATTGCCGAATCGGCAGCCTTTGAATAACCATTCAAGACGATGCCTTCGCCTTTCACGAGCATATCCAAAGCCGCCAAACCCTTCGATTGCGATGCAAAACGCGCCCCTCCCATAGCATATCTATCAGATACTGAAGTCGATACAAAATCGCCCAACAAGGAATAATTCAAATAAACATGCGTATTGACATTATTGCCGAATGTAGAACGGACACGCTGAAAATCAGCATTATCACTCATCTTCCGAGGATTATCCATCTGATTGAGCGCTTCCAAAACCATAGCTTCATTACAAGTGAAAAACAAAAAGTTCCCTTTTGTGAAAACGCACAGGGAATCGAGGCAAAAAAACTCCGACTTGCCCAAACTCCTATATTCAAGGCTTTTGACTTTGGCCTCAAGTACCTTCCTTAAATCCTTGTTCGACAATGGTTTATTCAGTTTTGCAACCACAAAAGGCTCATAACTTCCATTCAATTTCGAAACGGAAAACACGAACTGTGCGTTTTTCACCGAAGATGCCAACTTTTCATCGGATGAGAAAATGGAATCATATTCAAGAAACTCATTTTCAAATGATTGCAATATATCCAACGACTGAAAATAAGGGTGCAAAGCACTCACAAACTCGTGCGAATTTCTCGATTCAACCATTATTGCCGTTTGCGTAGGCAGCACATCAAAAACCGACGTTTCCAGTTTTTCGTTACACGCAAACAACGTAAACGCCAAGGCCACAACGAGCATATATCTAATCCGTTTCATCATAAAAGCATTGTTTATCAATTTATTACAAATCAAGTTTCAGTTGGATGGCCATATTGAAAGACTTGCGATGCAAATCACAAATGCCAAAATCGGCAATGGCCTGCTTATGTTCAAGCGTCGGATAGCCCTTGTTTTTCCTCCAATGGTACATCGGATACTGCGCATCATAATCCTCCATCATCATGTCACGGGTTGTCTTAGCCAAAATGGAAGCCGCCGCAATCGACTGATACTTAGCATCTCCGCCAACAATGCAGACGTGCTTCAAATCACGATACGGATTAAATCGGTTGCCGTCAATCAGCAGAAAATCCGGACGCACAGCCAACTGGTCCAAAGCGCGGTGCATGGCCAAAAACGAAGCATTCAAGATGTTTATTTCATCAATTTCGGCAGCCGACACAATTCCTACCCCATACGCCCAGGCTTCGCGCATAATCATCTCGCGCAATTCCATCCGTTTTTTCTCCGTAAGTTTCTTAGAATCATTCAGTTCCGGAAAATCACTTCCCTCTTTCAAAACGACCGCTCCCGCCACGACAGGACCCGCCAGACAGCCACGTCCAGCCTCATCACAGCCTGCCTCAATAAAATCGGAATAATGAGTAAGGAGTCCCATAATTACATGATTTTAAACAAATAACGATTCAGAAAAATCAAAACGACAAACACAGTCAGAACAATATCTGAAGGACCTGTTTTATCGACATACGACAAATCGCAGGTGGCTATGACAGCCAACACAAGGAAAAACAATCCATGCAGCAAAGGATTTCCGCCTGCAAAGAGTAAAAGTATGGAAAACAGCAACATAACCACTGTCATCATCATCTTGGCACGCACTGCAACCGATTTCTCGAAACTGTAATTCCGGCTGTTGAAAAGCGGCATCAAGACGAAAACCGCCAGCACTGCAAACAACGCAATGTATCTTACTCTAAATCCGTCAGTTGTCAGCGAGACATTAGCGAAAAAATCCGAATAGCCCCTCAAGACGCTTGGCAAATCACCGAAAATATATGTGCCCCCGAAATAAATGAAATACGGGAACAAGAATCCAATAATTGGTATGATTTGCAGGCGCATAGAACTGAAATGCGAGACAATCAACGAGATTAAAACCCAAATTATCAGCACTATAGATGGAAAATAGCACATTGTTGCCAAGGCCAGACAAATGCCTGCATTCAACAGGTAGATTTCAGGATTTTGACTCTGATAGACAAGATAACAGATATGAAGCATCGCCAAAATGAACAAAAGCGACAATGCGAATGGGAAGAAACTCGTTTGCGTGAGCGTCAGGTTCATGAACAGCAGAAACACAAACGCGCCCATCGTACTCACTTTTGGTATAATCTGGTTGGCGACCAACATGGAATTGAAAAACAAAGCTTCCAAGACCACCAACACAAAGGCGACAATCATCATTGCAAGATGCGAAGCACTTAAAATACCAGAAAGCCAATTATATAAGGGTGTAACTGGCGAAGTCAAAGCCAAGTCGACCGTGCCCGAAACGAAAGACGGAATCCACAAAGCCACCGCCAATAAAGCAAGCGCAATGTATTGAATAATATAGCTTTGCCTAAAAAACTTTATCACAAATTTAAGTGTTTAGTGTTTATTTACTAAATTGCTGTTGTGCGTATTTCATCAAGTCCATGCCGATGTCGTGACGGTAATTCATGCCCTCGAAATGGATTTTCTCAACATTCTGATAAGCCAATTCGCGCGCTTCCTCAATCGAATTGCCATGAGCCGTGACCGCAATCACACGTCCACCCGATGTAACAACATCATTTTCAGCATCAAAAGCAGTTCCAGCATGGAAAGCGACACAATCCTTCACGTTTTCAAAACCCGACATTTTCATGCCTTTTTTGTAGGATTCGGGATAACCGCCCGAAACCATCATCACCGTCACCGCCGTCTTTGGATTTTTGGCGTAGGCCACTTCATTCAGACGGCCTTCGGCGCAAGCACTCAGCATCAAGGCGAAATCGCCATCGATGCGTGTCATCACGGCTTCCGTTTCCGGATCGCCCATACGGACATTGTATTCAATCACATACGGATTGCCGCCATCGTTCATCAAGCCCAAGAAAATGAAGCCTTTATAATCAATATTTTCTGCTTTCAGGCCTTTCAAAGTCGGTTTCACGATACGGCCTTCCACTTTCTTCAGGAAATCATCAGTGCAGAATGGCACAGGCGAAACAGCACCCATGCCGCCCGTATTCAGGCCTTTGTCGCCATCGCCAATGCGCTTGTAATCCTTTGCTTCAGGCAGTAAAACATAATGTTCGCCATCGGTCAAGACAAAGACTGAGACCTCGATGCCTTTCAGGAATTCCTCAATCACAACCGTTGCCGAGGCCGAACCAAATTTCCCGCCTAACATGTTGTTCAACTCAACCTTTGCTTCATCGAGCGAATCAAGAATCAAGACACCCTTTCCTGCGGCCAAACCATCGGCTTTCAAAACATACGGAGCCTTGACGGTTTCAAGGAAAACGAGACCTTCGTTCAGATTTTCAGCCGTCACCGTGCAGCATTTTGCCGTCGGCACACCATATTTTTCCATGAATACCTTGGCAAATGCCTTGCTGCCTTCCAACTGAGCGCCAACTTTGTCAGGGCCAATGATTTTCACCGACTTCAGCAAATCGTCATGTTTGAAGAAATCGACAATGCCATCAACCAAAGGCTGTTCCGGTCCGACAACGACCATCTGAATGCCTTGTTCTATGCAGAATTGCTTTATTGCCTCGAAATCACCGACTTTGATCGGCACATTCTTCCCGACTTCAGCCGTTCCGGCATTGCCAGGAGCAACAAACAGGTTTCTGCAATACGGACTTTGAGCGATTTTCCAAGCCAAAGCGTGTTCGCGGCCACCCGAGCCAAGCACCAAAACATTCATTTCATCAAGTGCCGTAACATTCTGACCTTGAATATCTTTCCATTTCACAGCCTCTTTTCCGTTATCACCAGGATACATTATTATTTTTGCCATAAGATTCGATCTAAAGATTTAATAATTTAAGATTCAATGATTTATCTATACGGTTTTCAGTTTACAGTTATCGGTTATCAGTCATTAAATACTGAAAACTGAGAACCGATAACTGAAAACCAATATTCCACATATTCAACTAATTAAGTGATTTCATCAAGCAATTCCAAATGTCTTCTGCAGCTTTGTCCCACGAAAACGCTTCGCGGCGTTCCCTGCCCTTCTCAATCAGTTCGGCACGTTTCGTTTCGTCCAGCATTTCGGTCATAGCCTCGGCAATAGATGCCTCGCTGAACGGGTCAACCAGCAAAGCAGCATCATCAGCCACCTCAGGCATGGAAGTCACATTCGACGTAATGACCGGTGTGTCGCACTTGAAAGCTTCCAAAATCGGAATGCCAAAACCCTCAAAATAAGACACATAGACCGATGCCAAAGCCGAAGCCGTCACCTTGTGCAAATCTTCAGCGCTCAGTCGGCCTGCAAAAATCACATCACCTTGAAAACGCATCTTTTCGTATGCCTGCTGAATCGGCTCCGACCACCAGCGTTTCTCACCGACAATCAGCAACTTGACATCCGATGGCGTTTGGGATTTGAACAAATCGAAAGCCGTAAACAGACGCGCCAGATTCTTTCGCGGATGCAAAGAACCAACGAACATAAAATAAGGATTACCATCGGTGTAGCGTTGCCGAATTTCAATCTGTTCGGTCTCCGGAATTGGGGCAAACGCCTCATTTGCACCATTATAGGCGACATCAATCTTATCGGGACTAACATGATAGCAATCAACGATGTCCTGTTTCGAAAACTCCGAAACCGTCACAATGCGTTTTGCCTTTTTCGCGTATTTCGGGAAATATTCCTTGTAATGCCACAAATGGATTTTCGGCATATCCTTCGGAAAATGCTCAAAATTCAAGTCGTGGAACTGTATCACCGTCGGGACTTTCGCCTTCAGGCTCATATAACCATCGGGCGAGAAGAAAAGGTCGGGCTTGAGCTTACGCAAGTAATGAGTCAACGCCACCTCAAAATACCCGATATAAAGGAATGGATGACGTGCTTGCGGATAAAGCACTATCGGCTTGACATTCTCAGCGAAGATGAATTTCGGGTCGGGTTTACGGTCAAAGATAAAATAGAACTCGACCTCAGGATGCGACGCCACCATGCGACGCAAAGTCTCGAAAGCCACCCAACCGATGCCTTCGAGTCTGTCTTTCAACAACAAACGTGTATTTACTGCTATTTTCAAGTCAATCAAATTAAAACGCAAAAATAAAAAATAATCAGTTAAGTAACAAAATAATAAGTGTCTGTTTTTTATTGAAAGCTTTTACCAGACACGCCCAACAAATTTTTCCGTCCAAACGATTTGCTTTACACGAAAAAAGGCCTACCTTTGCAAACCTATTTAAATAGAAATATACGTAAAAGCCGTTTCGACAAACTCAACGGGCGACAACAACTAAACGATTAAACAACAAACAAATAAACAAAAAAATTCTCCATCATGGGCGAAATCATTTTATCAGACAGAGTCTTAAACATGGCCGAATCAGCAACTTTAGCCATGACCAACAAGAGTCGCGAACTCAAGGCTCAAGGCATCGACGTCATCAGCCTCAGCATCGGCGAACCTGACTTCAACACACCTGAATCAGCAAAACAAGCCGGCATCGACGCCATCAACAACAACGACACGCACTATCCTCCAGTACCTGGCACACCTGCATTGCGCAAGGCCGTGGCCGAAAAGCTGAAGAGAGACAACGGTTTGGACTATAAAGACACCGAAATCATCATTTCAAACGGTGCCAAGCAAGCCATCACCAACACTTTCCTCGCCATCCTCAACAACGGCGACGAAGTCATCATCCCTGCCCCATTCTGGGTTTCCTACCCTGAAATGGTGAAATTGGGCGGCGGCGTTCCTGTCATCATCAAGACCGACATCGAACACGATTTCAAAATCACTGCCGAACAGCTGGAAGCAGCCATCACGCCCAAGACTAAGGCATTCATCATCAACACGCCTTGCAACCCAAGCGGTTCAGTTTTCACTAAGGCTGAATTGACCGCCATCGCCGGCGTTTTGGCAAAACATCCGAACATCATCGTCATTTCCGATGAAATCTACGAATACATCCAGTACAACCAGAAGCACGAAAGCATGGGTCAGTTCACCGAACTGAAAGACCGCATGGTCATCGTGAACGGCGTTGCCAAAGGCTATGCCATGACGGGTTGGAGAATCGGTTACATTGCCGCTCCACAAGCCATCGTCAAGGCCACTAACAAGATTCAGGGCCAATACACTTCGGGCATCTGCACCATCGCACAAGCCGCTGCGCTGAAAGCCATGGAACTCACCCCTGAAAACTCGCCGGAAATCCAGGCCATGCTGAAAGCATTCCGCAAACGCCGCGATATGCTCCACGACATGCTGAACGAAATCCCAGGCGTGAAATGCAACATGCCAGCCGGTGCTTTCTATGTGTTCCCTGAAGTCAAGTCGTACTACGGCAAGACCGATGGCGAAACCACCATCAAAGGCAGCGACGACCTCTGCATGTTCCTGCTCTACAACGCCCATGTGGCTTGCGTGGCTGGCAACGCTTTCGGCAACGACGACTGCATTCGCCTCTCTTACGCAACTTCCGAAGACAAACTCATCGAAGCCGTCAAGAGAATCAAGGCTGCTTTGGCAAAACTGCACTAATTCAATTTACAAGCATAGAGGCTTTCGCGTCTCTATGCTTTTTCCTTTCATGCCATGGTCATTTCTTCCGAACATATCGAGCAACTTTTCGCCGCCTTTAGCAAGATGCGCGTCCTTATCATCGGTGATGTGATGATTGACGCCTACACCGAAGGCATCGTCGAAAGGATGTCGCCCGAAGCGCCCGTTCCCGTGCTCAGCGTCAGGAAACGCTACAACCGTTTGGGCGGTGCCGCCAACGTGGCGCTCAACATCAAGGCCTTAGGTGCCGAACCGTTGATTTGCTCCGTCATTGGCGACGACACGAAAGGCGAAAAATTCATGCAACTGCTCAGAAGACACAGCCTCGACACGAAAAACATCATCAAAAGCAGCAGCCGCACCACCACCCTCAAGGAAAGGATGATTTGCGAAGGCAAGCAAATGATGCGCATCGATGAAGAAGACATTTTCGACCTGAATGAAACGGAAACCGAAAAAATTCTCGCCACATTGCACCGCACCCTCGATTTGAAGAAAATCGACTGCATCATCCTTCAGGATTATAATAAAGGTGTGCTCACCGAAACCATCATCAAGGAAATCATCGCTACGGCAAAAATGCGTGCCATTCCCGTTGTCGTCGACCCAAAGAAGAAGAATTTCCTTGCCTATCAAGGCGTTACGCTTTTCAAGCCCAATGCAAAAGAATTGCGGGAAGGGCTTTCTGTAACCGCCAACGAATTAAACGAAATCGAAGCCGCAGTTACAAAACTTCAGAAAATGCTGCAATGCGACATGGTGATGACAACCATGTCAGACAAAGGTGTGATCATCAAGGGAAAAGAAATTGATCTTCATCACATTCCAGCCCACCAACGCGACATTAAGGATGTTTCAGGAGCAGGCGACACTGTGCTTAGCGTAGCTGCACTTTGCGTTGTAGCTGACGAAAATCCTTTCAACATTGCCGCCATTTCAAATATTGCCGGCGGTCTCGTTTGCGAGAAAACAGGCGTTGTCCCGATTGACAGAGACATGCTTCTTTCAGAAGTCAAAAACATTTACGCACAAAATGCCTGAACAGCAACATGTTACGGCAATGTTCAACGACATTGCGCCTCATTACGATTTTCTCAATCACTTCCTTTCCTTCAACATCGACAAAATCTGGCGCAGGAAAACCGCCCGATTCATTGCGCAATACAAGCCAACAAACATCTTAGACCTTGCCACCGGCACCGCCGACCTTGCCATTTTGCTTGCCAAACGTTGCCCACAGGCAAAAATCACTGGCCTTGACCTTTCGGAAAACATGCTCAACATTGGCAAACAGAAAATCAAGGAGAACAATTTGGAAAGGCAAATCATTTTAAATCAAAGTGATGCGTGCCAGCTTCCTTTTTCCGACAATAGTTTCGAAGCCATCACCGTTGCCTTTGGCGTACGCAATTTTCAGGATTTGGTGAAAGGGCTTTCAGAGATGCAACGTGTTACTAAAGCAGACGGACATATCGCCATTTTGGAGTTTTCCACTCCTACAAAACCTATTTTCAAGACCATTTACAGCTTCTATTTTCACAAGATTCTGCCTTTCATCGGAAAAATCATCTCAAAGAACAGTTCGGCCTACCAATACCTCCCCGATTCAGTGTCCAATTTTCCATCACCCGACACCTTTATTAATATAGCACGCGATTTTGGTCTCAAATGCCAGCAAAAACGCAGTCTTTCGGGAGGAATTGCCACTTTATATTGCTTTGAGAAACAATAATTCGACCTTTTTTTATAGTTTTGCAAATTCATTCCTTACAATAAACCACGAAAAGTTCCGTTTTTTCAGACATGAGAAAAGCATTCAAAGTTATCATTATCGCCTTACTGATTACGGCAGGCAGTATCGGCAGCGCCCAAGCCCAAAGAAGAGCCGTCAGATACCTGGCAAACTACGAAAACGAGCCATACCATTTCGGTTTCCTCTTGGGATACAACTCGATGATGTACACCGTCAAAACGGTTGAAAATTACCAGAACATTCCTCACGAACCCAACCAATGGCCAGGCGGAACTATCAATCCGGAACAGACACAAAACCTTTATGTATATAACATTGAGACACAAATAGTTCCAGGATTCACGGTAGGCATCATCGGCAGCAAACGTTTAGGGAAATATTTTGATTTGAGATTCATCCCTTCCCTGAGTTTCGGCGAAAGAAGGCTCAATTATGACATTGCCATCCAAGGGAAAGCTTCACAGCAAATCGACACGATAAAAATTGCAGAGAAACCGATTTTCTCCACTTTCGTTGAATTTCCGTTGCAAATCAAATACCGATCGAAACGACTGAACAACATTGGTGCTTACATTCTTGGCGGCGTCAATCCGAAACTTGACCTCGCCTCGCAGAAAAAGAACCAAATCGACATCATGCAAGACGACGGCACCGTGGTCAGCACCATCAACAACCTGGTTACCAAACGTTTCGACTGCGCCTTGGAAGTCGGAGCCGGTTTCGACATTTACAACCAATGGTTCAAGATGGGCGTTGAAGTGAAAATGAGCTACGGTTTTCTCGATGTGGTGAAAAACGAGGCATTCATCTACACCGCCCCTATCGACAAACTGCACAACAAGATGTTTCAGGTATCATTGACATTTGAATAAAAAAATATTCAACTATAAATCAATTACTTATAGCAAAATTCAGAAATAATTTCATTTTTTTCTTGCGCGTATTGATTTTTTATCTACTTTTGCACCGTCAAACAAACCAACAAGGGCTGTAAGACAAACCAAGTGGTCTCTTCGTCTAGTCTGGTCAGGACGTCAGGTTTTCATCCTGGTAACTCGGGTTCAAATCCCGGAGAGACTACAAAGCTCGCTGAAAAGCGGGCTTTTTTCATTTAAACCGCTCGCTTATGCCTATGTCAAAACTGCAAGTCATCATCAGCACACAATACGACCCGTTTTTGAACCGCGCGGTCGAAGCATATCTCGTTGACCATCAGAAAGAAGACACCGTCACGATGTATCTTTGGAAAAACCAGCAGACCGTCGTCATCGGTTACAACCAGAATCCATATTCCGAGTGCAATGTCAAGATGCTCCTTGGCGAAGGCGGTCATGTCATGCGACGCGGCACTGGCGGTGGCGCCGTCTATCACGACCTCGGCAACATCAACTTTTCTTTCATCGCTAACCGCAAGAACTACGATGTTCGCAAACAACTGTCTGTCATTCAGGATGCTCTGCTGAATTATGGCTTGAAAACTGAAATCTCAGGGCGAAACGACCTCACCTACCAAAGCCGCAAATTCTCAGGCAATGCTTTCTCAAAAGGCAACAACAACCTGCATCACGGCACCATTCTCATCAAGACCGATGGCGAAAAGATGATGCGTTACCTCACCGTCAATCAGGCGAAACTGCAAAAACACGGCGTGAGAAGCGTCAGCAGCCGCGTCATCAATCTGAGCGAAGCCGTTCCGGAACTCACTTCCGAGAACATCAAGGAGCCGCTGATCCGTTCATTTGGGAAAATCTACGGCGGCGCACCTGCCATACTCAATTTTGAAACATTATCGCAAAACGAAGAAGTGCAAGCCACCGCAAAGCGCATTTCATCTTTCGATTTCCTTTTCGCCCGCTGGGAGCATTTCAAGACCACCAAGCGCGCCCAATTCGACTGGGGTGCCGTTGAAATTTCGCTTCACGTCAACGAAGCCGAAAGCATCATCAACG
>JAZQPN010000400.1:0-3783 GCA_045628585.1 Bacteroidales bacterium
TGCCAAGGAATGTCAACATCGTTCCATTTCACCACACCGATGCCTGGCAACAGGGCCAAAACCGCACCCAAAAGGGCAACGATGGTTTCGTCGATATTATGGAACGTGCCTTTCGTAACCCATAAGAAGAGCACGAGGACAAAAATGCCGACAGCCTTATATTCTTCGGCTTTCATCTTGCCCATGGCGTCGAGTTCCTTCTGCAAGCGCTCGATACCGCCTTCAATCTGAGGCTTTTGCTCTTCTTTCTTCATCGGGAAGAAGACATAAATGCCAAGGAGAAGTCCGATGACCAAAATCAGGAGGCTCATCGGGCCGCACGAAATCAGCCAGTCGGCATAACCGAAATCGCAACTGCCTACGAAACCCGCAATCAGCGAGATGGCCAGCAAGTGAGCACCGCTGCCGGTATAGAAGGCGTTGGCACCGATATTCACTTGGAAAAGATTCTGAATGACGAGGTTACGGCCAAAGTTATTGCGGTTGTCGCCGGTGGCACCGTAAATGGCGCAGACGGTCATGAAGATAGGCAACATGATGGTTGCTTTCACGGTAGCTGCGGAGATAAAGGCTGACAATACGATATTGATAACCAAGAAACTCCACAACACACCTTTGGCGCTTTTGCCGAACTTGATGACAAAAGCCAAGGCTAATCGTTTGGCGAATTGGGTCTTAACCAACATACTCGCCAAAACGAATGAAAGAATGTTCAGCCACATGACGGGATGACCCAGCTGAGCCAAGGCGTCTTTTTGTGTGGTGACGTTACAGAGCACGATGCCAAGAATCAACAATAAGGAAGTCAGGTAGTTAGGAATGGCTTCCGTCATCCAAAGGATGAGACTTGCCACAAAAATGGCCAGCATGGCGTAGTTGGTTCGGATGAAAGTGTCGAAACCGATGTCGTTGCAACGTTTCAAGGCTTTTTCGGTCAGCATGGAAGTATCGAGGTTGTCGATAAACCCGATATGGCAAAACCAATAGATGACGACAAAAGCAATGATAGCCAACGGACCACCCAAACGGGCCATCCACACTTCGAAGGACGATTTCTGCATCTTTGGCAGTTTCTCAATCCTGTAATTGTTCATGTCTAAGGGATCGAATGTGCTCATGTTCTTTTTTAGCTATAGCCGTTAGCTCTTAGCCATTAGCCAATGCTACCAGCAGGCAGCTAATGGCTAAAGGCTAACAGCTAAAGGCTGAAGATTATTTCCAGTTCTTATAAGGATTCTTCATCAACATGGAGTTGAAATACTTCGGGTCGCCCGTCACTTCTTCACCGAGCCATGCAGGTTTGTCGAAAGGTTCGTTTTCGTCTGCAAGTTCGACTTCGGCAACGGTCAGGCCATCGTTGTCACCGTAGAATTCATCCACTTCCCAGGTGTGTTTTCCATCGGTGTTCTTGACGAGATAGCGGGTCTTGTCGATGACGCCAGGTTCGGCCAATTCGAGCAACGACTTCACTTCTTCAACCGGGATTTCCTTTTCCCATTCAAAACGTGCAGCGCCTGATGCATTGCCAATGCCCTTGATGGTGATGTAGCCCTTGTCGCCTTTCACGCGGACGCGGACGGTGCGTTCAGGCACACTGCAAAGGTAACCTTGCGTGATTCTTGTGGCTTTGAAAGCCTCTGACTTAAAATCTCCCTTAACAAGGAATTTCTTTTCTATTTCTTGAGCCATATTAATTTGAGATTCAAAGATTTAAAATATAAGATTTAATGATTAAAAATTTGGTTATCAGTTATCAGTTGTCGGTTATCAGTTATCAGTTTCGGATTCTGCCGACCGAAAACTGAGAACTGAGAACTGAAAACCCAAAAATCATTCATTAGCAAGTGGTTTGTCGGACATGCCGATGACGCGCTTGATAGCCTGTAAATAATTGATGTTTTCGACGCCTTCGAGACCGATGTCCTGAATGGTCTTCTTGATGTCTTCAATTTCAGTCGATTCCGAGTTGATGGTCACGACCTTGGCACCGTTGATGAGCACTTCGCCAAATTCGCAGATGGTATCGTTGACCATATAGCCGAGACGACGCTTGTGAACGCGGACAGCAGCCAAATCGGGATTGGCTTTCACCATGGCGATAAATTCGTCGTAGGTGTAAGTATCCTTATCCAATTTAGGCATTTCGACCATGAAAGCCGGAAAGACTTCCTTTTCGAGGACTTCCTTGGCGATAGGAAACTCGCCCTTCATGAGCGGATTCCACTGTTCCAGTCCGTCGACGGTCTGGACGTAGGTCTTGATGTCCATCTTGCCGTTGCGGATCTTGGTGTTGTTGATGTCGTTCTTGCGCGAAATGATGTAGATTTCATCACTGGTGCGTTCCCATACTTTTTCAGGCACAGGCATCGAGAGGCGAGCCATGCGCTTATGTGCTTCGCAGAAGCATTGTCCGAATGAACGGAACTCAAATCTCGGCTTCGATTCTTCGCCGATTTTCATTTCTTCTTTTGCCATATTTTAAAGTTTTGGCCTTTAGCTTTTAGCCATTAGCCGCTTGCCACCGATGAGCAAGCTAATAGCTAATGGCTAAGAGTTAACGGCTGATTATCAATCTTGAGGAATATCTTCGCCTTCGGCTGGGTTGGCAGCGTTTGGCGTTGCATCGGCAAGTTTCCATTCGCCGCCATCTGGTGTGCGGGCAAATGATTTTTCACCGACGTTGGTAATGGTCTGACCCCATTCGCCTGTGGTGCCTCTTTCGTAGACGTCTCTTTCAGTGCCATCAGGCATATAGAGTGCCATACGGAGGGTCTTCTTTCCTGACAGACCGCTGTGGAAAATCAGGCTTTCAGGCTGTTCCGGATGGTCAATCTGAACGTCTTCGCTATAAAGCAGCACATAACCGTGAGCCGGTGCGACGACAGTAGCGTCAGCAGTCCAAGTAGGATCGGTGCCGCCATCCTTGCAGATGTACATGCCTTCCAAAGGGAGGTCGAGGTCGCCCATATTGTAGATTTCGATGAACTTGGTGTCGCCATTCAGTTCGTTGAGAACGATGTTGGCATAGTCTGGTTCTGGAGTTGGAGGTTCTGGAGTATCGCCACCTTCGAGGCCTTCGACCAATTCGGTGCCTTCGACATTCTGAGCGCCTGGAGTAGCATCAGCATGATACCATTTGCCATCGGCATTGCGGCTGTAGGAAGCAGGAGCAACCATGACACATTCAACCAGGTTGAAGTCATCAATGCTCTGGCCGGCAGGCGTGAAGAGCTGGATGCGGACTGGCTTCTTAGCGGAAAGGCCACTGTGGAAAATGTAGTTTTCGCCAACTTCCGGATGATTGCCCATGACATCTTCGCTATAGAGCAGCAAGTAACCGCCAGCATCAACGGTGACGTCGGCAGTGCCAAGCCAGTTCTGTTCGCCGTCTTTTTCAATGTAGCAGCCCGCCATGTTGATGGCTTCGGCACCGGCATTGTAGATTTCGATGAACTTGTCGTTGCCGTTCAGTTCGTTGAGGCGGAGAACCGAATAATCGACAGAAACAGCACCGACTATATAATTCATTCCAACGGAAACGGCTTCAGCCTTATCGTTCACAGCCTTGACATAGAACATGATTTCCGTATCGTTTGGCATGGCTGGAATAACAGCTGCGTAAGTATCCTTTTCATTTGTAGGGATCATTTCGACAGGATTCATCTGGCCACCGGCAAGATTGGCATCCATATAATATAAGGTAGCCGTGAAAGTTTCAAAACTTGTGATGACCGCCTTAACGGTAACCGCGGTGTTTTCGGTGACAGCAGTAGGCGTATAGCT
>JAZQPN010000401.1:0-2814 GCA_045628585.1 Bacteroidales bacterium
TCGGCATTGATGCTCAGGAAGTAGCGCACACGGGCCTGCTTGAGTTCGAGATAGCCTGCCACACGGTCGTGCGAAGCCACATGGACGATGTTCTTCTGCACGGGACCAAAAACCCATTGCAGCATGTCGTAGAAGTGCACGCCGATGTTGGTGGCTATGCCGCCGCTCTTGTTGACGTCGCCTTTCCATGAGGTGTAGTACCAGTAGCCGCGTGAGGTGATATAGGTGAGGTCAACGTCATAAATCTTGTCTTTAGGGCCTTCTTCGATTCTCTTTTTGAGGGCCACAATCTTGTCGTGCAGGCGCAACTGAAGGATGGTGTAGGCCTTATGGCCTTGGCGTTCTTCCACCTTCTGCAGTGCATCGATATTCCATGGGTTCAGCACGACAGGTTTCTCGCAGATGACATCAGCACCAAGGCGCAAACCGTAGCGTGTGTGGGCATCGTGAAGATAGTTTGGTGTGCAGACACTCACATAATCAATTTGTTTGCCTTCGTCCTTGAGTTTTGTGCAATGACGGTCGAAAAGTTCCTGTTCGGTGAAGAAAGAAGCTTTCGGGAAATAACTATCCATGATGCCGACACTGTCGTTTTTGTCGTAAGCGGCAACGAGTTCGTTACCAGTATCTTTTATGGCTTTCAAATGGCGTGGAGCGATGTAGCCGCCAACGCCAATGATGGCAAATTTTTTCATATTTAGTGATTTTGATGATTTCAAATTTTTAGGGAAACAAATCTGTCACAAATTGTTCAATAATCTTTCTTGCTATATAACAATCAGAAGCGACCTAATCGGTCTTTTCTGAGAAAAGCGTTGCTTTTCACCCTCTTATTAGCTCAATGGAATTTGATAATTCGTTAAGCCGATATTTTTCAGCATGAAGGTGATTCGGCTCTCCGAAATTTATGAGTATTCCATATTTGCTTTTGGTGATTTTCATATAGTTGAAAAGTTGAGCTCTATGTTCTTTCAGCAATTCCGAGGTCGCTTTTAACTCAACAATAATGTCGTCATAACAAATAAAATCAGCTTTATAGGTTTTATTGAGCTTTTGCCCATGAAAATACATGAGTAGATCTTTTTCTCTTTCCCAAGGAATGGATTTTTCGGAACAAATCACAGAAAGGCACTCTTGATAGATGGGTTCAGAAAAGCCTGACCCCAATTCATTGTATAGGCTCATTGCCGCTCCAATGATATTGTACATCTGTTGTTTATAGTCGTATTCTGTTTTCATTCCAATGGAATTCTTGAAAAAGAAGCACCTTTAGGTGCAATGCCGAAGGCAAAAGATTTATGCCCGATAAGGCTTTCATTATCGCTTTGCGACATGTCCGGCATGAATTTATGTCAGATTTGTGTAAGATTTGTTTCTAAAAGAAAATTTTATTCGGGAAACAAATCTGTCACAAATTGTTCAATAATCTTTCTTGTCGATTTGTATTAGATTTGTGTGAGATTTGTTTCCGAAAGAATTACAAATTATTTTTCTCGATGTCCTTAAAGTATTTCACGGTGCCGTAAGTCATCTCATCGCATGCAGCGTCGTCGCAAACAATAATGCCTTTCGGATGCATCTGCAGCACGCTGACCGTCCACATCTGGCTGACAGCGCCTTCGATGGCGTGAGCCAAAGCGCGTGACTTGTTGTGGCCGTTGGCCAAAATCATCACTTCGCGGCTGTCCATGACCGTGCCCACACCAACCGTCAAAGCGGTCTTTGGCACCTTATTGATGTCGTTTTCGAAGAAGCGCGAATTGGCGATGATGGTGTCGGTTGTCAAGGTCTTGACGCGGGTGCGTGAGGTGAGGCTGCTGCCGGGTTCGTTGAAGGCGATGTGGCCATCAGGGCCGATGCCGCCCATGAAGAGGTCGATGCCGCCATACGAATTGATCTTGGCTTCGTAACGGGCACATTCGGCTTCCAAATCCTCGGCATTGCCATTCAAGATGTTGACATTTTCTTTCTTGATGTCGATGTGGCTGAAGAAATTGTTCCACATGAAGCTGTGATAGCTTTCGGGATGGTCTTCGGGTATGCGCACATATTCGTCCATGTTAAAGGTGACGACGTTTTGGAACGAAATCTTACCTTCCTTGTGCAGGCGGATCAGTTCGCGGTAAGTGCCGATTGGCGTTGAACCCGTAGGCAAGCCCAAAATGAAAGGCTTTTCAGCCGTTGGATTGAATTTATTAATAGTTTCAACAATGTGGTTGGCAGCCCAACGCGACATTTCGTCATAGTTGTTTTCAATGATGACTCTCATAAGATTAGTGATTTAAGATTAGTATATTTAAAGTTGATCTAAATTTTTAGTTTTCTACGCTAGAAACTTTCCACTTAAAAACTTTCCACTCTTACCCTCTGATTTCCTTAACGTGAGCAATGAATTGTTCGGTTTCTTCCTTGACTTGCTTCACGAAACTCGTCTCATCAATGGTTCCGATGACAGCGATTTTCTCTTCTTCGTTGCGGAATGTGGCATTGCGATACGGATTTTCATAGTCTTTCTTTCTCGACTCATATACCTGATTGCAAATGAATTGCTGGATTTCAACTGCCTTATCGAGTGTTTCGTTCCACGCTTCCTGACTTAGGTTATCAGTTTGAAGCAGATACAGCAACGAAAGGTATGAATGACGCAACTTTTCCTGCTGATAATTTTCCCATAACTCGTTGTAACGCTGATGGATTTCGTCCCAAGTGTTGAGAACGCCTTCGTTGATGTCGTTGCGAAGCTGTTCGACATATTCATTAGGCATCATCTGTCCACCAAGATTGATCCACTCACGGAGGCGCTTGCCTTCAAAC
>JAZQPN010000402.1:0-1664 GCA_045628585.1 Bacteroidales bacterium
AAAAAAATGAAAGCAATTACAAAAACAAGAGTCATTCTGCTTCTGTTGCTGGCAGGAGGAATGACAATGCAAGCGCAAGATTACATTCCTGTGGTTCAGAAAGGAAACGAGTGGCATGCATTCAATGTGGGGGCACATAATTCTATTGGGAACTACGACATTTGGTTTACGGAAGACACTGTTGTAGATGGTCTCAAATATACTAAACTCATGGCCGAAGCAAAGACTTTGGATAATAATTATCATTTCTCTGGTCTGTGGTTCTTGCTTAGAGAAGAGAATGAAAAAGTCTGGAAACGGCAATTGAATAATCCAGATGAAATACTTCTTTATGACTTCACGGCCAGCGTTGGCGACACTTTAACTATTGGCGATTTCGGCCAAAGGCTGATTATTGATTCCATTGGCACGGTTCAGATTGGAAACGCCGATAGGAAAAAGTTTTGGTTAAGGTTGCAATCCAACAACCCTGGAGGATATCAATTCACCGAAACATGGGTCGAAGGCATTGGCAGCGATTATGGGCTGCTTTGGAGCGGATACCTTGCCATACCGGACGGCTGGCATTGCCTGTTATGCTTCCATCAAAATGGAGAACTCATTTGGGAGAATCCAGAATATTCCGACTGCACGTTTGATGGTGTCATTAACGAGGTTGAGGAAAACGATGATGCAGGAATTACCGTTTACCCTAATCCGGCAAGGGATAGAATCGTTATCGAAGGCGAAGAAGTTTGCAGCGTGCAGGTTTACAACGCACTTGGCCAACTGACGAAAACCGTGTGCGATATGAATGAATTCAGCGTGGCAGACTTGCCCGAAGGGGTGTATTTGCTGAGGATTAGGGATGAAAAAGGAAATGTATATACTGATAAAATTATAATACAATGAAAAACAATAGATTATCTTTTATCATCATTCTGATGTTGGCATCGGTTTCCGCATGGGCCAGTAATGTCGATGTGCAACGCGCCAAGGCTTTAGGCGCAAAGTTTGTTGAAGCCAACTTTACAGAAAACACATCTTTGGAATGGGTTTGCACGGCTGTCACCGAAAAAGGCAACCCTTCGTATCACGTCTTCAATGGCATTCCCGATGGCTTCGTCATCGTTTCGGCTTGCAATCTTACCAGTCCCATCCTCGGCTATTCCGAAACGGGCTATTTTGACGGAAACCATATACCGGCAGGCTTGCGGTACTTCCTTGACGGATACGGACAATCCGTTGATTTTGCGGAAGAAAAACTGAAAAAAGCTGATTTTGTGATTGCCAAAGAATGGGAAAACCTTGAGCGATGCGGCAAAACGCAAAACTCGAAATCGGTGGTCGTCGAGCCTTTGGTCAGCACGCATTGGGATCAAGACTGTTACTACAACTCACATTGTCCAAAAGACAACG
This sequence comes from Bacteroidales bacterium, assembly GCA_045628585.1. Classification (GTDB taxonomy): domain Bacteria; phylum Bacteroidota; class Bacteroidia; order Bacteroidales; family F082; genus Limimorpha. The sequence continues at coordinate 1,399 of JAZQPN010000402.1, forward strand.
AAGGCCCTTGCGGTTGTGCATACGCGGGATGTGTGGCAACCACAATGGCGCAGGTGATGAAATATTGGAATCATCCGCAGCAAGGCACTGGCACTCATTCTTACAACAGCTATCTTTATGGCACCATAAGTGCTGATTTCAGCGCAACCACCTATCATTGGGACGAGATGCCCGAATCACTGCAAGGAAACGAACATTATGTAGGTCCGCTGATATTCCATTGCGGCGTAAGCGTCAATATGGAATATGGTGCCTACGGCAGCGGA
>JAZQPN010000403.1:0-3085 GCA_045628585.1 Bacteroidales bacterium
AATGGATTTGCCAGTTGTACCTAATGGCGTTAATTTGGAGCAATTCAACATCATTGACCAACAAAAGGCTCGGGAAATGTGTGGCTTTGAAAATGGGGAAAAATATGTGGTATGGTGCTCGAATCCAAGCCGACCGGAAAAGAACTTTTCTTTGGCAGAACAGGCAGTTGCTTTGCTGAATGATGAAAATGTCGTTCTGTATCCTGTGTTTAATAAGACACACGATGAAGTCGCTCAATATATGTGTGCAGCTGATGCGCTTTTGCTGACTTCAAAAAACGAAGGTTCACCTAATGTCATAAAGGAAGCGATGGCATGTAATTGCCCAATTGTCAGTACTGATGTGGGGGATGTGAGTGCCGTTACAAAAGGTGTTGAAGGGGTAGGGGTAGCTAAATACGAAACGCCTGAAAGTGTATCAATGGAACTGAAACAGGTTTTATCCTTTGAAGGTCGTACGAAAGGCCGTAATCACTTGATTGAAATAGGATTGACATCAAAAAAAGTGGCAGAAAGGATTTGTGAATTATATAAAGGAATGTTGAGATGAGTGCAATAGGAGAGTTGTTACGCTTAAATTTCATTTTGCCTTTGGCGGAAAAACTGCAAGGCACTTGTGCTTCGAAATGGTACAAGCAGATTGTGAAAATGCAGACATGGTCGCCCGATGAAGTGTATGCATGGCAAATGGAACATTTGCATCAATTCATCAAGCATGCCTACGAGCATACGGCATATTACCGTAAATTGTTTGATTCTTTGAATCTGATTCCGACTGATATTCAGACACCTGAAGATTTGAAGAAATTGCCCGTAATGACTAAAGAAATTGCGAATTCGCATTTTGATGAACTTGTCCCTGATAATCTCGCTCAAATAAAATGTCGTTTGGGAAAAACAAGTGGAACGACAGGCGAGCCGATGAAATATTACTGCGATGAGAATGTTTGGGGGTATGTTACGGCAACAAAGATATTTCATTGGAAAAAAACTGGCTATCGTTATGGCGATGCTTTTGTAGCTTTAGGTAGTTCGTCGTTGTTTGCAAAGAAACCTTCGTTGGTGCGGAGAATATACGATAAGATTCGTAATGAGGTACCAATGAATAGCGTTAACCTTACGGATGAGTTGTGTGAAAGATATGTCCAGCAAATCAAGAAACAGAAAATCAGATTCATTTATGGTTATGCGGCTTCGATTTACATATTGACAAAATATGTGGCGAAAAAAAATATTGATTTGACGCAGATTGAGGCGGTTTTTACCACATCAGAAAATCTGACGGATGCTTATCGCGAACTGATGGAAAAGACATACAAGTGTCACGTTATGGATTGCTATGGCGCCCGCGATGCAGGGATTACGGCATACGAGGTCGGTCGAGGAAGTTATCATGTGGGTTATAATGCTGTTGTTGAGGTTATTAATGAAATTGCTCCAAATACAGGAACGGTTTTGACAACGAATTTCTTGAATTACAGTTTCCCTTTGATACGCTATCAGTTTGGCGATGAAGCAGAATTGGCTGTCAATGTTCCTGAAAATGAATATAATGGTCAGGTGATTCGAAAGGTGATTGGAAGGACTTCTGATGTGATGCGTTTAGGCAATGGTCATAGTCTAACCGCAACGGGATTTTCTATGATTATGAAAGAATTTGATGTAGTGGCGTTTGACTTTAACAAAGTCGGTGAAATAGAAGTCACGCTTCGTATTCAGCCAGTTGATGGGAAATACAATATGAATCAGGAAGAAACAATTAGAAAAACCATTCATCGGTATATTGGTGAAGATTGCAAATTGAACATTGAATATGTCGACTATTTCGAGCCATTGAAGAATGGAAAGAGACGATATTTTATGAATGATGTGTCAGAGGTAAGTTGCGCTCCTGAAATTCGTGAGAAAATATAGAATTACGTGTTTTTATTCGCTGAAATTTATGTAAAATGCTGTTTCATTCGTGAAGATTTGTAATATTAGTTGCTCTATTCAAGGAAATTTACCTATTCTATTATCTTGCGGATGTAGATGAGTTATTGTTTAGATTTAAGTATTTATGAAAGCATATCTTGAAATAAAAAAACAACCTGTGCCGAATTACGAGGCAAACGGTTTGTGGAAGACGATGCGCCTTTCGGCTAAGGAACATGGCTATAAGTCGGCTTTGGTTTTCGGTTGGGTGCGATTTAAGGATCATGTCCTGAATGTGTGGGCCCAGACTGCACCTTGGAACAAGTTGCGTATTCGTATGCAACGCCAGCGTGGAGTGAATATTGGGAAGAATGTCCATGTCGGCACTTATGTAAACATGGACTTGCCGTATCCATATTTCATTACGGTTGAGGATGGCGTTTCTCTTGCGGGCAGCATTACTATTTTGACGCATAACAAGCCATTGAAATACCACCAGAATTGCAGTCCGTCGTATATTGCTCCTGTAACAATCAGGAAGAATGCTTGGATTGCAGTGAATGTCACGATTCTGCCTGGGGTGGAAGTAGGAGAAGGCGCCATCGTGGCTTCCAATAGCTTGGTGAACAAAGACGTTCCTCCTTTGACTTTTTATGGAGGCATTCCGGCCAAATTCATAAAGGATATGTCGGACAAACTGAAAGATAATTATACACCAGAAGAATTTGAACGTATTCTGAAAGAACGTAAGGAAAAATATGGAATATGAAATGTGATGATTTGAAAATAGGACAGTCATACGAAATGCAGAGGCGTTTTTCCGAACAGGACATTAAATCCTTTGCAGATTTGTCTCACGATACCAATCCGATTCACACTGATCCAGAATTCGCCCGGAATAGCCGTTTCGGATGCTTGATTGTTCCAGGTTTTCTGTCGGCATCGCTGTTTAGTGCAATCATAGGAACTAAATTTCCCGGTATTGGTTCTGTGTATTTAAGTCAAAACATGATTTTCCGCAATCCGGTTTTCATCGACCAATTGGTGAAAGCTTCAGTTTCGGTCAAGGAATTGTATCCGGAAAAGAACCGAGTCCTGCTGGAAACTTTGTGTAAGGACGAAAATGATGTAATATTAATTGAAGGAACAGCTTTAGTGAAATTGCCATGAA